>NZ_JACBXH010000008.1:0-121026 GCF_041381355.1 Pseudomonas sp. LM13 | reverse complement strand
TTTTTATTGGCCGCAGTTAACGGTTGTTGCGAATTTACCGGCGGGGCGGAGGTGGGATTGGTGGGCTGAAGCCCACCCTACAAGTCCGTAGACGCTTAGGTGGGAACCCGGCGTTGCATTGTTGTATGCACCGTAGGGTGGGCTTCAGCCCACCAACAAACGCCGCAAGGAGTAAGCGCTCCTGATCCCAGCAGCTTCACGCCCCCAGCCTCGCGGCGTATCTACTAAAGCGCGTAGTTCGCCAGCTCCCGTGCGATCAGCAGGCGCTGAATCTCGCTCGAACCTTCGTAAATCTGCGTGATACGGGCATCGCGGTAGTAGCGCTCGACCGGGTAGTCCTCGAGGTAGCCGTAGCCACCGTGGATCTGCACCGCCTGCGAGCAGACCTTCTCGGCCATTTCCGAGGCGAACAGCTTGGCCTGGGAGGCTTCGGACAGGCAGGGCAGGCCGGCGCTCTTCAACCGCGCGGCATGCAGGATCAAGAGGCGCGCCGCATTCAGCTGGGTCTGCATGTCGGCGAGCATGTTGGCGATGCTCTGGTGCTCGGCGATCGGCTTGCCGAACTGCACGCGCTCGCGCGCGTAGAGCAGGGCCGCCTCGAAGGCCGCACGGGCGATGCCCAGGGCTTGCGCTCCGATGCCGATACGCCCGCCTTCGAGGTTCGACAATGCGATGGCCAGGCCCTTGCCGCGTTCGCCAAGCAGGCTCGCCTGCGGGATTCGGCAGTCGCTGAGCGAGACCGCGCAGGTGTCCGAGGCGCGGATGCCCATCTTGTGTTCGCTGCGCTCCACCGCAAAGCCGGGCGTGTCGGTGGGAACCAGAAATGCGGAAAGACCCTTCTTGCCGAGATCCGGATCAGTCGCCGCGAAGACGATGGCCAACTTCGCCCGCTTGGCATTGCTGCAGAACTGCTTGCTGCCGTTGAGCACCCACTGGCCGTCCACCAGTTCGGCGCGTGTGCGCAGGTTGTGCGCCTCGGAGCCGGCCTGCGGTTCGGTGAGGGCGAAGCAGCCGATGGCGCGGCCGCTGGCCAGTTCAGCCAGCCACTCGTCCTTCTGCGCCTGCGAGCCGTAATTCAGCACCGGGCCGCAGCCCACCGAATTGTGGATGCTCATCAGCGCGCCGGTGGCGCCGTCGCCGGCGGAGATTTCCTCCACGGCCAGGGCGTAGGCGACGTAGTCGATATAGCTGCCGCCCCATTCTTCCGGGACGACCATGCCGAGCAGGCCAAGCTCGCCCATCTGGGCGACCAGGGCGTCGTCGATCCAGCCGGCCTTTTCCCAGGCCTGTGCATGGGGGGCGATCTCGCGGCGGGCGAAGTCGCGCGCCATGTCGCGGATCATGCGTTGGTCTTCGCTGAGTTCGAGGTCATGCATTGCGCGGTCTCTTCTTGTTGTTGTACTGCAAAAGAGGTTCAGGCCGTGGCGCTGCGGCGGGTCTTGCCTGTGGTGGCCTTGAAACCGTCGAAGAACGCCTGGACGCGCTCCGGCGTGACCTCTGCCAGCGTCGGCGGATTCCAGCGCGGTGACTTGTCCTTGTCGATGATCAACGCGCGCACGCCTTCCATGATGTCGCCCTTGGCGAACCATTGGCGGTCCAGGTGCAGTTCCAAAGCGAAGCAGTCGGCCAGCGGCAGTTCGCGGCCGCGACGCAGCATCTCCAGGGTGACGCACATGGCCAGCGGCGAGCGGCTGTCGAGCACTTTCAGCGTTTCCTCGGCCCAGTCGGCAAACTCCGGGCGTGTCTCGGCGGCCAGCGATGCGCGGATCGCCGCCACGTCGCTTTTGCCGAAATGCTCGTCGATGGCCTGATGCAACGTCTTCAGCTCGGAACCCGGCAGTTTGTTGCTGCCCAGCGTCGCCACCAGGGTGCGCAGCGCCTCCTGGGGATGGACCGACCAGCTCATGCGGTCCAGGCAGCGATCCAGCTCGGCAATCTGGTCGTGGCTGACGCACCAGTCCGCCAGGCCCACGTGTAGCGCATCGGCGGCGCGGATCTGCAGGCCGGTGACGCCCATGTAGGTGCCAAGCTCACCCGGCAGGCGCGAGAGGAAATAGCTGCCGCCCACATCCGGGAAATAGCCGATGCCGACTTCCGGCATACCCATGCGCACGCGCTCGGTAACCACCCGCAGCGACGCGCCCTGGACCAGGCCCATGCCGCCGCCGAGGACGAAACCGTCCATCAGTGCCAGCAGTGGTTTCGGGTAGGCATGGATGTACTGGTCGAGGGCGTATTCCTCCTCGAAGAAGGTTTCGTGCTCGGTGTCGCCGCGCTGGAAGCTGTCGTACAGCGAACGGATGTCACCGCCGGCGCAGAAGGCTTTTTCGCCATTGGCACGCAGTACCACGGCATGAATCTGCGGATCGGCAGCCCAGGCGCTGAGCTGCTGGTGCAGCAGGCGGACCATTTCCAGGGTCACCGCATTCAGCCCGGCCGGGCGGTTGAGGGTGAGGTGGCCGACGTGGTTGCGTACGGCGGCCAGCACGGGGCGTTCGGTTGCAGTCATGGTCAGGTGTCCTTGCGGTACTGATTGATGATCGCCGAGAAGTCCAGGCCGCCATGACCCTGGGCGCTGAAACTCTGGTAGAGCTGCTGGGCGAGGGCGCCGAGGATCACCGGCTGACGCACCTGCTTGGCGGCCTCGGTGGCCAGGCCCAGATCCTTGAGCATCAGGTCGCTGCCGAAGCCGCCGCTGTAGCCGCGGGAGGCCGGTACGTTGTCCAGCACGCCAGGGAAGGGGTTGTAGGTATCCGAGCTCCAGCAGCGGCCGCTGGAGGTGTTGATCACGCCGGCCAGGGTCTTGGCATCCATACCCAGCGCGACGCCCAGCGCCATCGCCTCGGCGACGCCGATCATGGAGATGCCCAGCAGCATGTTGTTGGCGACCTTGGCCACTTGGCCGTTGCCGGCTGCACCGCAGTGCACGATGTTCTTGCCCATGGCCGCGAGAATCGGTTGTGCACGATCGAAGTCCGCATCGCTGCCACCCACCATGAAAGTCAGGGTTCCGGCTGCTGCACCGCCGGTGCCGCCGGAAACCGGTGCGTCCAGCATCGGGTTGCCATGCTCGGCGGCAGCCTTGGCCACTTCACGGGCACTGTGCGGATCGATGGTCGAACAGTCGATCAGCATCACACCGGCACGGGCGCTGGCGATCAGGCCGTTCTCGCCCAGGTACACGCTCTTCACGTGAGGCGCCGCTGGCAGCATGGTGATGATCAGCTCGGCATTGCCCTGGGCGATGGCGGTCGGGGAGTCGACCGGCAGCGCGCCGGCGCCGACCAGGTTTTCGACGGCCGCGGCGTTGAGGTCGAATACGCTGAGCTGGTGGCCTGCCTTGAGCAGGTTGTGGGCCATGGGCGCGCCCATGTTGCCCAGGCCGATGAATCCGATATGCATGGCGTGTTTCCTCTTGTTGTTATGGCCAGATGCGGCTTAGCGATTGGTGAACTCAGGCTTGCGCTTCTCGCTGAACGCGGCCATGCCTTCCTTCTGATCGGCGGTGGCGAACACCGCATGGAACACGCGACGCTCGAAGCGGATGCCTTCGGCCAGCGTGGTCTCGAAGGCGCGGTTGACGCTTTCCTTGATCATCATGGTGGCCGGCAGGGATTTCTCGGCGATCACCCGGGCGGCCTTGAGGGTTTCTTCCAGCAGGCTTTCGGCCGGGAATACGCGCGCGACCAGGCCGGCGCGCTCGGCTTCGGCGGCGTCCATCTGGCGGCCGGTCAGGCACATGTCCATCGCCTTGGCCTTGCCCACTGCGCGGGTCAGGCGTTGGGTGCCGCCAATGCCCGGCAGCACGCCGAGGTTGACTTCCGGCTGGCCGAAACGCGCGTTATCGGCGGCGAAGATCATGTCGCAGAGCAATGCCAGCTCGCAGCCGCCCCCCAGCGCGTAACCGGCGACGGCGGCAATCAGCGGCTTGCGGCGCGTGGCGATGCGGTCAGCTTCGGCAAAGAGGTCATCGAGATAGACCTGCGGGTAGGACAGCTCGGCCATTTCCTTGATGTCGGCGCCGGCGGCGAACGCCTTGGCCGAGCCGGTGAGCACGATGCAGCCGATCTGCGGATCGGCCTCGAGCTGGCCCAGGGCCTGGTTCAGCTCGCTGATCAGCTGCGCATTGAGCGCGTTGAGCGCCTGCGGCCGGTTGAGGGTGATCAGCGCGACGCGCTCCTGGATGTCGACGAGCAGGGTTTCGAATGTCATTTCAGCGTCCTTGAGGGCCGGCGCGTCCGCCGGCCCGGTGGGTGATGTCACTTCAGGTTGATGGTGGTGTTGACCGGGCCGCCGACCTCGTTTTCGTCGAACCAGCGCTCGGTGATGGTCTTGGTCTGGGTGTAGAACTGCACCACCTGCTTGCCGTAGGGGCCGAGGTCGCCGAGCTTGGAAGCGCGGGAGCCAGTGAAGGAGAACATCGGTACCGGCACAGGGATCGGTACGTTGATGCCCACCTGGCCCACGTCGATCTCTTCCTGGAAGTGCCGCGCCGCCGCGCCGGAGCGGGTGAAGATGGCGGTGCCGTTGCCATTCGGGTTGGCGTTGATCAGCTCGATGGCTTCGTCCATGGTCGCCGCCGCCATGACGCACAGGACCGGGCCGAAGATTTCTTCGCGGTAGATGCTCATCGAGGGGGTGACGCCGGAAAACAGGGTCGGGCCGACGAAGTTGCCGTTCTCGTAACCGCTGACGCTCGGGTTACGGCCATCGAGTTCGAGCCTGGCTCCTTCCTGCACACCACGTTCGATCAGCCCGCTGACGCGATCCAGCGCCGCGCAGGAAACCAGCGGGCCGACATCGGTGCCAGCCTCGACACCGGCGTTGACCTTGAGGGTCTGCGCCTTGGCTACCAGATCGGGAATCCAGGCCTGCGCCTCACCCACCAGCACCACCACCGACAGCGCCATGCAGCGCTGGCCGGCCGCGCCGAAGGCGGCACCGGCGATGGCGTTGAGGGTCTGCTCCTTGTGCGCATCGGGCAGCACGATGGCGTGGTTCTTCGCACCCATCATGCACTGCACGCGCTTGCCGGCCTGGCTGGCGCGGTTGTAGACGTGGGTACCGACCTTGGTCGAGCCCACGAAGGACACCGCCTTGATATCCGGGTGGTCGCAAATCGCGTTCACCACGTCCGGCCCGCCGTGCACCACGTTGAGTACACCCGGCGGCACCCCGGCTTCCAGCGCCAGTTCGCACAGGCGCATGGTGACCATCGGGTCCTGCTCGGATGGCTTGAGGACGAAGCTATTGCCGGTGGCGATGGCCATTGGGAACATCCACAGCGGGATCATCGCCGGGAAGTTGAACGGGGTGATGCCGGCGCAGACGCCCAGCGGCTGCAGCAGGGTATAGGTATCGACGCCGGCGGCGACGTTGTTCGCCAGCTCGCCGAGCTGCAGGTTGCCGATACCGGCGGCGTGCTCGACCACTTCCAGGCCGCGGAACACGTCGCCCTCGGCATCGGCCAGGGTCTTGCCCTGTTCGGCAGTGAGGATCGCCGCCAGCTCCTTCATGTTCTCGCGGATCAGCTGCTGGTACTTGAGGAAGATGTGCGCACGCGCACCGATCGGCGTCTTGCGCCAGGTCTTGAAGGCCTGCTGGGCGCTGGCGACGGCGCGGTCGATTTCCTCGGCGGTCGCAAACGGCACGCGCGCCAGGATTTCCTGCGTCGCCGGGTTGACGACATCGCGCCAGTCCTGGGTGGTCGATTCGATAAATTCACCGTCGATCAGCAGTTTGACGGTAGGAATGGCGTTGGACGTTGTCATATGGCTCTCCGCCTGAAAAGGCACTGTTGTTGTTATTGGCTCGCGGACGGCTGCGAGGGCTGCATTGAATGTAGCAATGCAAAAAATCACATTACAATGCGATCGACTGCAGAGTCGCTCTGCATAAATGCACAGGAACCTGCTGGAGGCGGCAACCATGGACTGGGACAATCTGCGCTATTTCCTCGAAGTCGCCCGAGCGGGCCGGCTGACGACTGCGGCGCGTCGGCTCGCGGTCGACCACACCACGGTCTCGCGCCGGCTGCAGGCGCTGGAAAAAAGCATCGGCCTACAGCTGTTCCTGCGCGAGCCGGGTGGCTACAAGCTCACCGAAGCCGGGCGCAACCTGTTGCCGCGAGTGGAAGCGATGGAAAGCGCCAGCGTGGCCATCGAGCATTCACTGCCCAGCATGGGCGATGGCCTTTCCGGGCAGGTACGCATCGGCGCCACCGAGGGTTACGGCACGGTGATGCTCGCTGGCCAGCTCACCGGGCTCAGCCGGCGCTATCCGCACCTGAACATCGACCTGCTGGCGCTGCCGCGCGCGGTGCGCCTGTCGCGTCACGAGGCGGACATCGTCATCACCCTGGAACGCCCGGAGCGCGGACCGTTCATCATCACCCGGCTGACCGACTACGTGCTGCGGCTATATGCGTCGCCGGCGTATCTCGACGAACACCCGCCGATCCGCAGCCGCGAGGATCTGGCAGAGCACCGCTTCGTCAGCTACGTGGATGACCTGCTGTTCAGCAAGGAGCTGCTGTTTCTCGATGGGATCGCCGATCCCCGCTCGGTCGGGCTGCGCAGCACCAGCCTGCTGGCGCAGCAGGAAGCCGTGGCGATGGGGGCGGGGATCGCGATCCTGCCGGCGTTTTCCGCCGATGCCGATCCACGGTTGCGACTGCTGCTGCCAGAGGAGGTCAGCTTTACCCGCACCTTCTGGATGCTGATGCCCATCGAGTTCAAGGACCTGGCGCGCATGCGCACCACCTGGGACTACCTCAAGGAGATGGCACAGCAGAATCAGGGGCGGTTGCTGGGGCAGGCTTGATCGGGCGTCGGTACGGCGAGGCAGGCGCCGACTCCCGGCGCGCAAAGGGTGGGCTTCAGCCCACCTTGCAGAGGTTCAGACCTGCGGCGTGCCGCGCGTCTCGTGACCCATCGGTGTGCTGTCGGGCAATGTCACGTTGTCACCCTTGAAGTCCGGGCTGTGGACTTCCGAATCCAGCGGCATATGACTGTAGCGCTGGCTCGGCAGGGCTGGCTTGCTCTCCATTTCAGTCAACATGCGCTTGGCTTCGCAGCGTCCGCTGATGCCACGGGCCAGCGCCATGCCGCCCATGGCCAGCTCCGCCAAGCCGATCAGCCCGCCCCGACGCAGTCCTTTGCCCATCATTACCAGCCCACCGGCAAGCGAGGCGGCGCGTTCCCAGCCGTGGACGTTCTGTGGGGCGGATTTATCGAACAGTTGCTTCATCATCTGCGCATCCTCGAAGGGCAAGTGGTTAATAGAGGACTGCGCCGCTGCGCTGGCGTTCCGGGCGTTCATCGCTGCCAGTGAATCAACCCCAGCTCCAGCGGCACAGACAGCCCCAGTTGGCTGCCAGGGATGACCCGCGCGGTGTAATCCGCCGCCGAGCGGTCGGCAGGCAAGTGGCCGTGGTAGCTGGCGAAAGCACCGTCGTGTTCGATGAGGTTGAGCGGATGGACCTCGGCGGGAGCTTCGCCCCGGCCTTCGGCATAGAGCTGCACGGCAATCTGTCGCGGTTCCAGATGGCCGAGATGCAGACGGACGTCGACCTGAAGCTGGCCGTTCTCGCAGCTCCACTGCACCTCACTGAAGGCCAGTTCATGCCAGTAGCTGCGCAGACCGGTGAGCTGGTGCGCCAGCTCGCTGGCCAGCGCCGAACCTTCGGCGCAGCGACGGCGAAAGGTCGTCGCCATGGGCAAGTAGTAGCGTTCGGTGTATTCGCGCACGGTTCGATCGGCGGAAAAACGCTCGACCAGCGCGCTCATGCTGCGCCGCATGCGTTGCACCCAGGCGGTGGGCAGGCCTTCCGTGTCGCGGGCGTAGAAGCTGGGGATCACCTGGGTTTCCAGCAGCGCGTAAAGCTGTTCGGCATCGACTGCGTCGTGTTCGGCTGGGTGTTCGAGGCCGTCACCCACGGCCCAGCCGAGGTCGGCGGCGTAGGCCTCGGCCCACCAGCCGTCGAGCTGCGACAGGTTCAGGCCGCCGTTGGCCAGCACCTTCATGCCGCTGGTGCCGCTTGCTTCCCATGGCCGCCGTGGCGTGTTCAGCCAGACATCGACGCCTTGCACCATGTGCCGGGCGATACGCATGTCGTAGTCCTCGAGAAAAACCACACGACCGGCGATGTCCGGTCGCGCGGCGAAGCGTTGCCAATCGGAGAGCAATGCCTGCCCGGCGCGGTCGGCCGGGTGCGCCTTGCCAGCCACCAGCAGCTGCACCGGATAGGCCGGATGGCTGAGGATGCGCGCCAATCGCTCAGGGTCCTGCAGTAGCAGGTTCGGGCGCTTGTAGCTGGCGAAGCGGCGGGCGAAGCCGAGGGTCAGATGCTCCGGATGCAGGCGCGAACCGGCTACCTCGATTTCTGCCGGTGAAGCGCCGTGCACGGCCAGGCTGCGGGCCAGATGGCTGCGCACAAAGCCGAGCAGTTCGTTGCGAGCATGCTGGCGGATCTGCCACAGCCAGCGGTCGTCGACCCGGGCCAGCAGTTCGTCCACCGAGGACGCGTCGGTGCCGCGCCAGGGAATCTCGTCGCCGTGCAATTCGTACCAGTGTGCTTCGGCATCCGGCGATACCCAGGTCGGCAGGTGGATGCCATTGGTGACGTGCCCGACCGGTACCGCCGCCAGAGGCCAGCGCGGATACAGCTCGCGGAAGATGTAGCGGCTGGTATGGCCGTGCAGCTGGCTGACCGCATTGACTGCGCCCGCCCCGCGGGTGGCCAGGTAGGCCATGTTGAACGGCTCGTGGGAGTCCTGCGGCTGCTTGCGCCCCATGGCCAGCAGCGTCTGCATGGAAATGCCCAGCTCGTATTCGGCATAGCGCTCCAGATACTGGCTCACCAGCTCGGGCGGAAAGCGATCGAAGCCGGCTTCGACCGGTGTATGGGTGGTGAACAGATTGCCGGCGCGCGTCGCATTGAGGGCCACGGCGAAGGAGACCCGCTCCCGGGCCATATGGCTGCGCGCCCGCTCCAGCACGGCGAATGCTGCATGGCCATCGTTCAGGTGGAGCACATCGGGCTGCAGGCCGGCGGCTTCCAGCAAGCGCCAGCCGCCGATGCCCAGCACCAGTTCCTGGCGCAGGCGCATCTCGTTGTCGCCGCCATAGAGTTCGCTGGCGATCAGCCGCGCGATGGGTGGATTGGCGGGGTCATTGGTATCGAGCAGCAGCAGGCGATTGAGGCCGACCCGGGCCTGCCAGCCGCGCAGCCAGATCTGCAACCCCGGCAGCTGTATGGCCAGCCTCAGAGGCGCGCCGCTGGCGTCATGCAGCGGCTCGATGGGCATCTGCCGGGTGTCGTTGACCGGGTACAGCGCCTGCTGTCGGCCGTCCGGGCCGATGCTCTGGCGGAAGTAGCCGTGCTGCCAGAGCATGCCCACCGCGGTGACCGGCACGCCGAGGTCGCTGGCGGCCTTGAGCTGGTCCCCGGCGACGTTGCCGAGGCCGCCGGAGTAGATCGGCAAGGCTTCGCTGAGCATGTATTCCATGGAAAAGTAGGCGACTCGCGCGAGGCGTTCGCCGTACTGCTGGCTGGCGAACCAGGTTGGCTGCTCCAGCCGCGCCTGGCGCGCCTTGACGATGCCGTCCACTAGGCGGTGGCAGTCGACGCGGCGCAGCAGCGCCTCCAGCTTCTGCTCCGGCACTGTGCTGAGGATCAGGCTGGGATTGCGGGTCAGCGCCCAGAGGTCGTTGTCGATCAGCTGCCAGAGGTCATCGTTCTGGCTGGTCCAGCGAATCGACTGGTCGAAAGCCAGTTCGCGCAGGGTGTCGGGTGTGATGGCGGGGCGATCGGATGCAGGTGCCAAAGGAACCTCTCTTCTGAACCGGTGAGCGCTGTCTCGTCCAGTATAGGCCTTGCGCGTAGCGGGGATAACCCTCAGCGGCGCGGCCCGGCCTCGGGTTGTGGCACATCCTGCGACGTTGCCGGTTCTTCGGCTATGGTCTCGGCGGCCTGCCGCTGGTCATCACGATCAGCCTCGAGCCCTTGCTGCTCTTCAGTGTGCTTCGGGTCGTACTGCACCTCGATGAACACCGGGAAATGATCGGAGCCGATGTCCGGCAGGCGCAGCAGGCGGACGAAACGGAAGTGCGCACTGTGAAAGAAGTGGTCCAGCGGCCAGCGCAGGAACCAGTGATGGGCATGGAAGGTGTTGTACATGCCGCGGCCCACGCGTGGGTCCAGCAGCCCGCTGATCTTGCGGAACAGGCGGGTGGTCGGCGACCAGGCGACATCGTTGAGGTCGCCAGAGACGATGATCGGGTCATCGCTGTGCTGGATGCTTCTGGCCACTACCAGCAGTTCGACGTCGCGCTCGGTGGATTCGTCGTTCTCGGTGGGGCTGGGCGGTGCCGGATGCAGAAAATGCATGCGCACCGCGAGGTTGTCGCTGACACGCACCCGAGCATGCATGGAGGGGACGTCGTCTTCCACCAGATAGCACAGTTCCGGTTCTTCCAGCGGTAAACGTGAAAAGACGTGCATGCCGTAGAGGTTGTCCAGCGGACAGCGGATGCTGTGCGGATACTCCTCGGCCAGCTGCTCCAGCTGCGTTTCCCACCACTGGTCCGACTCAAGGGTCACCAGCACGTCGGGGCGATACTCGCGAACCAGTGCCAGCAGCCGATCAGACTGCCGGTTCGGCCCCAGCACATTGGATGACATCACCCGAATGCGCGGCCCTGTGGCGTCCGCCTTGGCCCGGCGCACCTCGTTGCGCCAGGGGCGTGTGTAGGGTACGACCCAGGCCAGCTGGTAGATCAGGCAGGCTACGGTCACGGCCGTCATCAGGCCATGCCAGGGTTGGCCATAGTCCAGCCACAGCACCTGCGCGAGCAGCAGCAGCGCCAGTAGGGCGCCCAGTTGCAGACGTGGAAACTCCCAGACCCGTATCCACCAGACGCGGTACCGACAGAGCGGCAGCAGCGTGACGAGTGCCAGGAGGCCTGTACTGGCCAGCAAGATTCCTTCGAGCATGGCGTTCTCTTGGTGATCGATCAGTTCGGCGAACCGGCTTTGCACTCCTGTTGGAGTGCAAGCGCCATGGCGTTCGACAGGCTGACAGGCGAAGCGTGCGGACGAGCGCGGGTTTGCATGTGCATCGGCGCGATACGAGCTGCCGAGGGCTGAGCTGGTCGCCGGCGTTCCCCTGTGCGTCAGTGCTCGGCTGAAAGCATGCCGCTGGTCAGCGCCGGCAGATGCTCGGGCTGGCACAGGCTGTTCGCGCCTTGCAGGTACGGCTGCAGGATCGGCGCCATGCCCTTGAGCGTCTGTACCGGCAACGCCGAGGTAAAGCGGAAACTGTCGGCGGCGCGCCCCGGCACGTAGGCTGTCAGCGTGCCAAAGTGACGTGGCCCCAGGTAGAACACGAAGGTCGCGGTGCGGTTCAGCGCCAGCGAGCTGATCAGCCGTCCGCCGGCGCCGACGCTCTGGATGCGGTTGTCGCCGGTGCCGGTCTTCCCGCCGAGGCGCAGGGGAGTGCCATCGTCGGTGACGAAGGTGCCTTGCAGACGCCTCGCCGTTCCGCCTTCGACCACATTGGCCAGTGCGTCCTGCAGCGCGCGCGCCACTTCCACCGGCATCACCCGCTGACCGTTGCCGGCGACGAACCCCAGGCGTGTCTCGTAGGGCGTGCCCTGCGCGAAGTGCAGGTTGTCGACACGCACGCTGGGCAGGCGGACACCGTCGTTGAGGATGATGCCCATCAGCTCGGCCAGCGCCGCCGGCCGGTCTCCGGAGCTGCCAAGCGCGGTGGCCAGCGAAGGCACCAGGTTGTCGAACGGATAGCCCAGGCGCTGCCAGCGGCGATGGATATCGGTGAAGGCTTCCACTTCCAGCATGATGCGGATGCGGCTATCGCGTGCGCTCTTGTGCCGGCTGCGGAACAGCCAGCCGTAGACTTCCTGGCGTTCGGCGCGGCTGTTGGTGACCACGTCGGACAGCGTCGCCTGCGGGTTGGCGATCAGGTAGCCGAGCAGCCACAGGTCGAGCGGATGGGTGCGGGCGATATAGGCCTGATCGGGCAGGCTGTAGGCGCCTGGGCCATAGCGCGTGTAGAGCTCATCCAGCTTCTTGTCGCTGAGATCGGCATCCGGCAGGTGCTGCCTGAGGAAGTGATCGAATACTTCGCGCTCGGCGTCCGGCATCAGGTAGCGATGCACGGCGGCCAGGCGTACGGACGTCGGGCGCATGCCCTGGAGAAAGGTTTCGATCCGCTCGTTGGTGCTCTTGTTGCGGTACTTCTTCCAGAAGCGCTGCAGAAACACCGAGCCCTCGCGGTCGGCGAAACGGGTCAGGTACTCCTGGCGGCGGGGGTCCTTGTCGTCTTTGAGCAGCTCGGCGCTGTTGATGGTCTCGTAAGTGCTGTAGCTGACCAGATCGCGCATCAGGCGCACGAACGGCAGATTGATCGACTCGCGCAGCGATTCGCGCACCGTGGGAATACGGCCGTCGTCCTCGCGGCGGAAGTTGCCGAAACGGTGCATGCCGGCGCCGGTGAAGAAGCGCTCGGCCGGGCTCGCCGAGTAGCGGCGCTCCAGTGCGGCATCGAGCATGCGGTCCAGGCTGCGGTCGCTGTTGGTTGCCAGGTAGTCGATGGCCCAGCGACTGAGATTGGCACGCGCATCGATCTTGCGCAGTTCGCTCGGGCTGAGTTCGGAATAGCGCTGGTGCAGCTCGGCGATGACTTCCAAGTAGGTAGTCAGTACCCGCAGCTTGGCGGTCGAGCCCAGCTCCAGCTTGCTGCCTTCGTTGATGTCGAATGGCTGGTTGGTGTTGTCGGTCTGCACGCGCACGCGGAATCCTTCATCGCCGCGCTCGAACAAGGTGAAGCTGTAGCGCACATCAGCGGTCTTTTCCGGCGAGAGCATGCGATCGCCAAACAGGCCGACCGATTCGGCGAAGGCAGGATCGGCCAGGCGCACCAGGTATTCGCTGATCTGCCGCTGCAGGTCGCCCTGCAGCGGTGTGCTCGCCGTGAGGTCCAGCCGGTCGAGGTCGTACAGCGGCAGACTGAGCAGGCCGGCCAGGCGCATGCGCGCAACGGTGATCCCCTTGGTCGCCTCGACGGGACGAATCGCCTCCTCACGGCTGGGGTTGTCGGCCACCACCCGCTGGGCAAGTGCCGCATCGCGCAGCGCCGGGTCGACGATACCGCCATTGGCCAGCAGGCGGATGTGGCTGTCGGTCAAATCAGCCATCTCCTCGCGACCGGCGCCCAGGTAATACGACGGCCGGCGTTGGGCGATCAGCAGCGAGAGCACCTGGCGCAGGGCGAGGCCGCGGGCCTGCGGATCGACCACGCTGACGGCACGCGGATCGTGCAGGCGGTTGACCTCGCGGAAGTCGGCGCCGAACCACAGCCGCAGGCCGTCGGCGATGCCGTGCACCTCGCCGTGCCCCGGCGCGGCGGAAAGCGGCACGCTGTTGAGGTAGTCACGCACGATGCGCTGGCGGGTGGCGAGCGTCTGCGGCCCTTCGCGGTAGGTCCGGATGCTGGCCGAGATCATCTGCCGGATCTTTTCTTGCGGGTCGCCGGTGCGCCCTTCGGGGGAGTGTCGGTACTTTTCCACCTGAGTGGCCAGGGTGCTGCCGCCCGCCGCCTGGCCGCCGAGGCCCAGGCGTTTTTCCAGCTGGCTGATGGCCGCCTTGGTGAAGCGCGGCCAGTCCACCGCCGGGTTGGCGTTCGGCCGGCTGGCGTCCAGCAGCCCGCGGTCCTCGATGAACAGCAGGCTCATCACCACCAGCGGCGGAATGTCTTCGAAGCGCTCGTAGTACTGGCGCGGATAGCTGTTGGTATAGAGCGGTACGCCACGACAGTCGTTGATCGTCAGTCCGGCCTGGGATTGCTCGGGGTAGGGCGGGAAAAAACCGCGGCTGGTGTAATCCAGCAGCGCGCGCGAGAAGCGGGCTTGCTCCTCGATGCGGAAATTGCGCTGCACCAGGCGCTCGATGAAGTGCGGCAGGTCGACGTAACCCAGCCGGCGATCGAAGGGGCCATCCGTCGGAAACTGGATACGGGCGCTGGGCCCGGGTCGCACGCTGTAATCCAGATCGGCTGCGTAGCGACTCAGCCAATGGGATTGCCAACGAGAGCTTTCCAGCTCCTGCCAGCCAAGGTAGCCGCCACCGGCCAGCAGAAAACCCCCGACAACCAGCGCCAGCCGCCGTGCTGTCTTGCGGCGGGATTTGGCTGAGTTACGGGATGAGGCCGGTGAGGGGGCGCGCTGATAACGCCCATCCTGGGATGTCTTGTCGGACCGCCATACTGCGCCCATGTGTGCCTGGCTTCCTAGCAGTGTCTGAGCAAAGCATAGTCGGCGCGTGGGGCTTAAGCGATGGCGGTTTGACGAACGGAGCGGCTCAAGAATGCGCCCGGGCGGGCAGGCTGCAGATCGTTTGGCTCCGCCAGCTGGCTAGGGCAATCGGTGCCGAATCGGGCGGCTCCTGCCAGCTACAGAGCTGCACGGTCCGTCTGCCGCAAGAATGACCGACCGCCATGGGCGGGCAGGTATGCCAAGTCAATGCCGCTGCAACGGTAACAGGCAGCACGCTGCTCGCGGCTGCCCTCTACTACCTGCTTGGCACTTACCTGGCCTGACCCGCTCAGAGCCAGCGGTCGTTGCGTTTGCGGCCGCGGGTCAGCGACGGCAGGATCAGCCCAACCAGCAACCCGGCACCGGCGATGCTGCCGCCATAGATCATGTACTGCATGAGCATCTGCTTGTTCTCGTCACCGAGACGGGCCTGGGTTGCGCGCAGTTCGGACTGGGTTTCGGTCAGAGACGCTTCGAGCGCGGCGCGGCGGGCTTCGAGCTCGTCGATCAGCGCCTTGCGCGAATCGAGGGTCTCCTGCATGCCCTGTACCCGCAGTTGCCAGCTGTCATCGATGGTCTTGAGCTCTTCGCTCAGCTCAGCCACTTGTTGCTCGAGCTGCGGTAGGCGTTCGGCCTGGCCCGGGACTTCCTGCAACTCGCTGCTGGGAATCCAGACGGTTGAGCCCGACTCCGAGCGGACCTGGCTGTAGTCGCCCTGGGTGCTGATCAGTTCGACCTTTTGCCCGGAGGTCAGCGTACCGACGATGCGATAGCCATCGGTTGGACCGCTACGTACATAGGTGTTCAGGCTGTCGCTGACCCAGCGTGTGTTGTCGGTGGGCTCTTGGGAATGGGCCGGCCCGGCGACCAGCATGGCGCCGAATAGGCCGGCGCCGATCCACTTGCACGACCGGGAGGAGGTAAGGCGGGAAAGCAGGGCAGAAGGATGAAGAGATATGGGCATGAAGGATTCGCGATATTGAAATAAGAGTTAGTCCCGGGGCGGGGCACTGAGGTTGGCTGCACCTGGCCCTTTGGGGCGCTGTCGATACCGGACGACAGGCACGTTGGACACAGCCGGCGGGGCGGCGACCCTAGTCGGGAGCCCGAGACACAAGGCGCGGAAATCGAGCGCGCAGTCGCCGCTCCGTATGGCGCATCAGCTGAATGACAGCCGTTGCGGCGAAAAGTTCGCGCGCGCTGCGCCAGTCGATGAGCGGCTTTCGGCGATATCGGATGTGCAAAACCTGGCCTTTTTTGCTTTGATTGCCGCCACATTATGGGTAGCGGTTCGCCCTTGATCATGGATATCGACGAGGGGAACACTTCTGGAAAATCTTACCCGCGAGGAGCTCGTAGCTGAGGTGGTGCGCTTGCGCGCCAAGCTGAATGACAGCACCACCGATGATTCCGAAATGCGCTATCGCCTGGCAGCCAAGGCCACCCCGTGATGCCGTCTGGGATTGGGATCTCGAGTCGGATCATGTGCTCTGGAATGAGGCGCTGGAACAGGCCTATGGGTATCCGCTGGCGTTTGTCGACACGTCCGGCCAATGGTGGCTGGAGCAGATCCACCCGGCGGATCGTGAGCGGATCAGGCGATCGATCCACGCGATCATCGACGGCGGTGGCACGACCTGGACCGACGAGTATCGTTTTCAGCGCCTGGATGGGACATACGCGGAGATCCTCGATCGCGGCCATGTGATTCGTACGGCACAGGGCCGGGCGGTGCGCATGATTGGCGCAATGCTCGATCTGACCCGCGTACGTGCCGCCGAAGCGGCGTTGCGCCAGAGCGAAGAGCGTTTCAGCGCGATACTGCAGACCATCGAAGCGGCCTTTGCCATCGTTCAGGTCAAGTTCGACGCCGATGACCGCCCCGTGGACTACCGCTTCGTCGAGGTCAACCCGGCTTTCGAACGCCAGACAGGCGTCGATCTGCGCGGCAAATGGGTCACCGAATTCGCGCCGGAGCTGGAGCAGTTCTGGTTCGAAGCCTATGGCCATGTCGCCAAGACCGGTGAGCCGGCCAACTTCGAAAGCTACGCGCGGGCGTTCGAGCGCTGGTTCGATGTGCGGGCGGTCCGGGTCGGCGATCCCAGCGAGCGACGGATCGCCATCCTGTTCAACGACGTTACCGAGCGGCGGGATGCCGAGAATCGTCTGCGCATCAGCGAAGCGCTGGCACGCGAGAACGTCCAGCGCGTCCAGCTGGCGTTGGCGGCTGGGGCGATCATTGGCACCTGGAACTGGGACCTGCAGACGGACCAGTTCACCGTCGATGACGGTTTTGCTCGCGCCTTCGGCCTCGATCCTAGGCTTGGCCGCGAAGGGCTCGGCCTGGAACAGGTCATCACGACGGTCCATCCGGAAGACAGAGCGGGGCTGCTCGCCGCAATCGACGAGGCTATTGCCCGCGGTGGGGCCTACGCACACCAATACCGAGTACGTCGCGCCGATGGTCGTTACTACTGGATCGAGGCCAATGGCCGTGTCGATCATGGCCCGGACGGCACTGCGCTGAGCTTTCCGGGCGTGCTCATCGATGTCGAGGACCGACGCTCCATCAAGGCCGAGCGTGACCGTGCCACCGCAGCGCTGCGAGCGCTGAACGACACCCTTGAGCAGCGCGTCGCCGAACGGACGGCCGAGTTGATCCACGCCGAGGAAAAGCTGCGCCAGTCGCAGAAGATGGAGGCGGTGGGGCAGCTGACTGGCGGTCTGGCGCATGACTTCAACAACCTGCTGGCGGGCATCAGCGGCGCGTTGGAACTCATGAGCATGCGGATCGCCCAGGGCCGGCTGAGCGATATCGACAGGTACATGCTGGCGGCCCAGGGCGCGGCCAAGCGTGCCGCGGCGCTGACCCACCGGCTGCTGGCGTTCTCCCGGCGGCAGACTCTGGATCCGCGGCCGCTTGACGTGAGTGTCCTGGTGGATGGCATGACCGAGCTGATCCAGCGCACGGTGGGCCCGAGCATCCTCGTCGAGACCATCAGCGCTCCCTTTCTCTGGCCCGTGTCGGTAGATGCCAGCCAGCTGGAGAACGCCATTCTCAATCTCTGCATCAACTCGCGTGACGCCATGCCAGACGGCGGACGCATCACCATCGAGACGGCCAATCGCTGGCTCGGGCCGGACGCTGCGCAGGCGCAAGAGCTGCCCGCCGGGCAATACCTCTCGCTGTCGGTGAGCGATACCGGCACGGGAATGACGCCTGGTGTGATGGCCAAGGCGTTCGATCCGTTCTTTACCACCAAGCCGATCGGTGAAGGCACAGGGCTCGGGCTTTCGATGATCTACGGTTTCGCCAAACAGTCGGGGGGGCAGGTGCGTGTCAGCTCGGAAGTGGGCCAAGGCACCTCGATGACCATCTACCTGCCGCGCTATCACGGTCAGGCAGGCGCCGCTGCCGCAACCCCGGGCGGCAGCGGCGCGACCCTGGCCGGAGCCTGTGCGACCATCCTGATCGTCGACGACGAACCGACTGTACGCCTGCTGCTGACCGATGTGCTTGGCGATCTCGGCTACACATTGATCGAGGCGGCGGACAGCCTCGCTGGGCTGAAGCTGCTGCAGTCGGATGTTGCGATCGATCTGTTGATCACCGATGTCGGGTTGCCGGGCGGAATGAACGGGCGGCAGATGGCCGACGCTGGAAGACAGGTCCGACCAGGTCTCAAGACGCTGTTCATCACCGGCTATGCGGAAAGCGCAGCCCTGGGCAACAGCTCGCTTGGGGAGGGCATGCAGGTCCTGACCAAGCCGTTCGCGATAGAGATCCTCGCCGCTCGTGTACTGGAACTGCTCAGCAGCTAAGGCCATGGCGGCCCAGGATGATTTCTCGGCGGCTGTTGAATAACCGCGGCAATGCGCCTAGCCTCTCGCCCTGCTTTCCAGGGCCGCCGATTCCGATGGCTCTAACCTCTCGGTTCCGTCGGTGCGGATCGAATGAAATCACTGTTGCATCCGGGTCGGGCTGTCGCGCTCGTATTCCTGTTCGCCATCCTCTGTGGTGCCGCTCTCCTGTCCCTGCCGGCCGCTCACGTGCAGAGCGAGCCAGTACCCTGGGTTACTGCATTGTTCACTGCTGTCTCGGCGGTCTGCGTGACCGGCCTGGTGGTGGTCGACACCGGCACCTATTGGTCGACCTTCGGCCAGGTGGTGATCATGGTGCTGTTCCAGCTTGGTGGCTTCGGCATGATGACCCTGGCGACCTTGCTGGGATTGCTGGTCAACCGATCGTTCCGCTTGCGGGCCAAGCTGATCGCGCAGGCCGAGTCCCATGTACTGGGTCTGGGCGACATCAGCAGCGTGGCGAAACTGGTGCTGGTCGTCACGCTGGTGATGGAGCTGGCGGTCATGCTGCTGCTGACCCTGCGCCTGCATTTGTCGTACGGGCTTGGCTGGGGCGAGGCCGCCTGGAGCGGCCTGTTCCATGCCGTATCGGCGTTCAATAACGCGGGATTCTCCATTCATGGCGATGGCCTTGTGCGCTACGCCACCGATGAATTCATTCTGCTGCCGATCATGTGCGCCATCGTCATCGGCGGCATCGGCTTTCCGGTTCTCAACGATCTGCGCCGCAGGTGATCGGACCCGCGTCACTGGTCGCTGCACACCAAGCTGACGCTGTCCGGTACGGCGGTGCTGCTGGTGGGCGGCTTCATGGCGGTGCTGCTGTTCGAGTGGTCCAACCCGGGCACGCTCGGGCCCATGGCCTGGGCCGACAAGGTTCTTTCGGCTGCCTTCGTTTCGGTCTCGGCGCGTACGGCCGGTTTCAATGCGCTCGATATCGGCGCGCTGACGCATGAAAGCTGGGCGTTGCACTATTTCCTGATGTTCATCGGCGGCGGCAGCGCCGGTACTGCCGGCGGGGTGAAGGTCGGAACAGTCGCCATCCTGGCGCTGCTGGTGATCGCCGAGATCCGCGGCAGGGCCGACACCGAAGCGTTCGGCCGCCGGGTCGGCACCATCACCCTTGCGGCTTCACTCGCGCTGGGCGAGCACCGCATGCCATACCGCTATCCGGAGGAACACCCAATTGTTGGCTAAGTTGCTGTTTTCTGAGCAGTTCTCTTTTTCCAAAGGCGACAGTGTGGTGGTCATCGGGTTGGGGCGATTCGGCAGCTCGGTGGCGCGCTCACTGACGCGCCTGGGCCATGACGTGATGGGCATCGATCAGGCCGCCGAGCCCGTGCATGCCTGGGCCGATCTGCTGACCCATGCGGTGCAGGCCGATTCCACCAATGTCATGGCGCTGCGGCAGCTCGGCGTCGCCGATTTCCCCCACGCCATTGTCGGTATCGGCTCGGACATGGCGGCGAGCCTGATGACCATCATGGCGTTGACCGAACTGGGCATCAAAGACATCTGGGTCAAGGCGCTGACCACCGAGCATGGACAGATCGCGACGCGGATCGGTGCGCATCATGTGGTCTATCCCGAGGCGGACATGGGCGAGCGGGTTGCCCATCTGATCTCCGGGCGGATGATGGATTTCATCGAGTTTGACGACGGCTTCGCCATCGCCAAGATCCATGCGCCCGAGCGCATCCACAACAGCACCCTGGCTGCGGCTGGGGTGCGCGAAAAATTCGGCGTGACGGTCGTCGGCCTCAAGCGGGCCAACCAGGACTTCCAGCACGCGACGCCCAGCACCCAGGTACTGCCGGGCGATCTGCTGATCGTCTCGGGGCCGACCCATGACATCCAGCGTTTCGCTGGCCAGGTGCGCAAGGGAAGCTGAGGCCTGGGTCGACGTGCTCTGTTGGTGCGGCGCTCCTGAGGCAACTACGCTTCACGGGCGGTCGGGCCACGGCCGTGCGCTCGCTGGCCTGGCCCGGTGCTTTCGGCACTGACGGAGGAAACACAAGGTGAACTCATTAACCGGTGGCTGCCTGTGCGGCAACGTGCGCATCGTGACGGCGGGGCAGCCCTATCGAGTCGGCATCTGTCATTGCCTGGACTGCCGTAAGCATCATGGCGCGCTGTTCTACGCCGCTGCGGTGTTCCCGCAGGATGCGGTGACCGTCGAGGGTGAGACGGCCGAATACGCCGGACGGTATTTCTGCCCGTGCTGCGGCTCATCGGTTTTTTCCCGTTTCGCCGATGAGATCGAGGTACACCTCGGCGCACTGGATGCGCCCGACCAGCTGACGCCAACGTACGAATGCTGGACCGTGCGCCGCGAAGCCTGGCTGCCGCCGTTTCCCCTCAACCGGCGCTACCCGCACGATCGCGACGACTCCAGCCGCTTCGAATGAACGTCATTGCCCGCTGGCGATCAGCGGCTGCTCGGTCTTCTGCGTGTTCGGCAGCACGCGAATCGCGATGAATTTCGAAGTCGGCGTGTGGCTGCGCTCGCCAAAGCTCTCCAGCGGTACCAGCGGATTGGTTTCCGGGTAGTAGGCGGCGGCCTGGCCGAGCGGAGTGTCGTACGCGAGCAGGGTGAAACCGCGCACGCGGCGCTCGATGCCGTCGTCCCAGAGCGAGAGCAGATCGACCTGCTGGCCGGCTTCCAGGCCCAGCCGCTGGATGTCGACTGGATTGACGAACACCACATCGCGCATGCCTTTCACCCCACGATAGCGATCATCCAGACCATAGAGCGTGGTGTTGTACTGATCGTGGGAGCGCAGCGTCTGCAGGATCAGGTCGGCCTCCACGCCGTCATGGCGGGCCTGTTCGGGCAGCAGATCGGCCGGCAACGGGTGCGCCTTGAACTCGGCGCGGCCGCTGGCGGTGTTCCATTCGCGCCGGGCAGCGGCATTGCCAAGATAAAAGCCGCCAGGGCGATGCAGGCGGTGGTCGAAGCCGGTGAAACCGGGAATGGTGGCCGCAATCAGCTCGCGAATACGGCTGTAGTCCTCCACCAGCCAGAGCCAGTCCACCGGGTGTTTGCCCAGCGTGGCGGCGGCGATGCCGGCGACGATGGCCGGCTCCGAACGCATCTCGGCGGACGCGGGCTCGAGCTGACCGCGCGAGGCGTGGATCATGCTGAACGAGTCTTCCACGGTGACCGCCTGCGGGCCGCAGGCCTGGCGGTCGATGTCGGTGCGACCGAGGCACGGCAGGATCAGCGCGTCGCGGCCCATGGTCAGGTGGCTGCGGTTGAGCTTGGTGCTGATCTGTACGGTCAGCGCGCAGTTGCGCAGCGCCTGCTGGGTGCGCGGGGTGTCCGGCGTGGCCTGGGCGAAGTTGCCACCCAGACCGATGAACACCTTGACTTGCCCGGCGAGCATGGCCTGGATGCATTCCACGGTGTTGTAGCCGGGCTGGCGCGGCATCGGCAGGTCGAACTGGCGCTGTAGTGCATCGAGCAGCGCGAGCGGCGGCCGCTCGTTGATGCCCATGGTGCGGTCGCCCTGCACGTTGCTGTGGCCGCGCACCGGGCAGGCGCCAGCGCCGGGCTTGCCGAGGTTGCCGCGTAGGAGCAGCAGGTTGGCGATCTCCTGGATGGTCGCCACCGAGTGACGGTGCTGGGTGATGCCCATCGCCCAGCAGACGATGGCCTTTTCGGCGTTGCGGTAGATCGCGGCGGCGTGGCGAATGCTTTCGCGGTCGAGCCCCGACTGCTGCTCGATCAGCGCCCAGGACGTGGCTTCGACCTCGGCCAGATAGGCGTCCAGCCCGTGGCTGTGCTCAGCCAGGAACGCGTGATCGAACACCCCCGGCGCGCCGCTGGCCTGGGCTTCCTGCTCCCATTGCAGCAGGTACTTGGCGATGCCGCGCAGCACTGCGAGGTCGCCACCGAGATTGGGCCGCAGGTAGAGGCTGTGGGTCGGCGCGTCCTGGTTGGCGAGCATCTCGATGGGCTTCTGCGGATGCTGGAAGCGTTCCAGGCCGCGTTCGCGCAGTGGATTGAAACAGACCACCTGGGCACCGCGCTCCAGCGCCTGGCGCAGCGGTTCGAGCATGCGCGGGTGGTTGGTGCCGGGGTTCTGGCCAAGTACGAAGATCGCATCGGCGTGAGCGAAATCCTCCAGCGTCACCGTGCCCTTGCCGACGCCGATGGATTCGCTCAGGGCGACGCCGCTGGCCTCGTGGCACATGTTCGAGCAGTCGGGAAAGTTGTTGGTGCCGAAGCTGCGACCGAACAGCTGGTAGAGATAGGCCGCTTCGTTGCTGGCCCGGCCGGAGGTGTAGAAGGCTGCCTGGTGCGGGCTGTCCAGGCCGTTCAGGTGTCGTGCGATCAGCGCAAAGGCATCGTCCCAGCTGATCGGCAGGTAGCGGTCGCTGGCGGCGTCGTAACGGACCGGTTCACTCAGGCGGCCCTGGTATTCGAGCCAGTAATCGCTCTGCTCGCGCAACTGGCTGACGCTGTGGCGGGCGAAGAAGGAGGCGTCCACCCGACGCCGAGTCGCTTCCCAGTTCACCGCCTTGGCGCCGTTCTCGCAGAACTTCACCGCGCCGGCTTCCGGCGAGTCACCCCAGGCGCAGCCGGGGCAATCGAAGCCGCCGTTCTGGTTGGTGCGCAGCATGGCGCGGATGTTCTTCAGCGCGTTGCCACTGCCGAGCCAGGCGCTGGCCACGCTGCGCAGCGCGCCCCAGCCGCCTGCCGGGCCGGCGTAGGGTTGGAAACGGGTGGCGGGATGGAAGCGGGACGTGCGGCTCATGGGTGGCATCCGTTCTGGTCGGGCAGCGCGGGCGCCGGGCTGTAGACCCGCGGCGCGCTGTGGTGGGGCAGGTGAATGAGATTGAGGTGATGCCGACGCGCCCACTCGACGGTCAGGTGGGTCGGCGCGGACAGACTGACCAGGGTGCCGATACCGGCGCGCACGGCCTTGTGGATCAGCTCCAGGCTGCAGCGGCTGGTGACCACGACGAAGCCTTCGCTTGGCGTATGGCGCTGCAGCGTCAGCGCACCGATCAGCTTGTCCAGGGCGTTGTGCCGGCCGATGTCCTCGCGGCACAGGGCGATCTCTCCGTTGCCGTCGACATACAGCGCCGCGTGCAGTGCGCCGCTGTCGCGGGCCAGCAGCTGGGCGTTGGCGATGCGCTGGCGCAGATCATGGAAATGCCCTTCGGGTGGCAGATCGATTGGCGAAAGTGGTACGAGCTGCGGTAATGCCTGCTCCAGCGCCTGCACACCGCACAGGCCACAACCGCTGTGGCCGGCCAATTGCCGCCGTTGTTGCTTGATGTGCCAGAACGCCCGCGGGCTCACCTGAACTTCGGCATGCTGCGCGCTGCCATCGCCCCGCAAGCACAGATCGCGTAGATCATCGATGCGCTCGATCAAGCCGGCGTTCAGGCTGAAGCCGATAACGAAGTCTTCCAGATCCAGCGGCGTCACCATCATCACGGCCTGATTGAGGCCGTTGTAGCTGATAGCCAGGGCGCATTCGTCAGCCAAGGGCGCCGCGCCGAGGTCCGGAGCGTTGGCGCTTGGGGCATTGAGGGTGGCGTATTGCATGGCGATGGCCTGCGACAGGTCGACGCAGGGAGCCTAGGAGCGCCGGGATGGATCGTCCAATCGCTATGTTCGATTGGGTGATCGAGCGTATCGATCGTTCGTCAGGGGATGACAGGTCTTTGCCGCTGTAACAGCTCGCGTGCCTCGTTGAAACAGGCCTCGCCCAGCGCGGAGCGCGGCGAGTCGCGCCGCAGGATCAACCCCAGCGGCGCGAGGGTATTGGCATCGTCGATGGGCGTCAGGGTCAGCCGGCTATCCAGTGCTTCGAGGCCGCTATCCAGCGGCATGATTGCGCAACACAGTCCGGCGCCTACGGCCTGCAGCAGATGGTGCACGGCATCGGTCTGCAGCCGCGGCGCCAGGCTCAGGCCACGGCTACGCAGTGCGTGGTCGATGGACTGGCGAAAGTGCATGCCGCCGGTCAAAAGACCGAGCGGAAGATCGGCCAGGGCATCCCAGCGCAGCGATGGCGCGTCGAAGCGAAAATGGCGCTCGTCATGCAACAGCCCCATGCGGGTTTCGCCGAGTGGCGGGCTGGTGAAGTGCGCGTCGTCCAGCCGTTCCAGATAGGACAGGCCCAGGTCCAGCAGATTGCGATTGAGCCGTTCGAGAATCTGATCGCTGCTCAACGCGAACAGCTCGAAGCGCAGATTCGGGTGGCGCTCGCCGAAGGCCTGTACCAGTTGCATCGGGTCGAAACCGGCCAGCGGCACCACGCCCAGGCGCAAGGTGCCGACCAGCTGACCACGGCAGGAGGCGGCTTCGGCCAGCAGGCCGTCCTGTGCGGCGAGCAGGCTGCGCGCCCAGGCCAGGATGCGTTCGCCTTCGGCGGTGAAGCCTTCGAAGCGCTGGCTGCGGATCACCAGTTGCAGGCCGAGTTCGTCTTCGAGACCACGCAGGCGCATCGACAGCGTCGGCTGGGTGACATGGCAGCGCGCCGCGGCCTGACCGAAATGACGCGTTTCATCCAGCGCCACGAGAAACTTCAGCTGCTTGATATCCATGCCCGCTCGCCTCGAAGGTAGTGCGGGCGGCACCTTAGCACGCCGTCAGGGGGCGTCGAACAGCGGCTGCAGCCCGCTGGGCACCACGCCGGTCCAGCGCTTGAAGGCGCGGCGGAAGTTGGTGGTGTCGTTGAAGCCGAGGTGCCGCGCCACGGCCTCATTGCCGAGGCCGCGGGCCTGATAGAGGTAGAGCGCGACGTGCGTGCGCACCAGATCGAGCTGTTCCTGGAAATGCGTGCCGTGCTTGGCCAGCTTGCGCTTGAGCGTTGCCGGACTCATGGCGAACGCCAGCGCGACGCGCTCCAGGTTGAGCGGCTCGCGGATGTTGTCATGCAGGTATTGGTAGAACGCATCGAGAAACGCACAGGGGCCTTCCAGCGCCTCGATCTGCTGCTGGCTGGCCTGCTGCGCGACCTGGCCTACCGTGGCCGAAGCATCCGGCCAGGGCTGATGCAGGTACTCGCGAGGCAGGCTGAGCAGGGTCAGGTGGCGGTCGAACTGCAGCGCGTCACCCAGGTGCACCCAGTACTGCTCGACATGGCGCGGTTGCGGGTAGGCAAACTGGAAGCGCCAGGGCAGGCGCAGGCCGCTGCCGCGCTTGCACAGCGCGACGATGGCAGTCAGGTGCGCTTCGATGAGAAACCGTTGGTGGCGGCCGGCGCTGCCATTGTCCAGCCAATAGATGTGCAGCTGCTGCTCGTCCAGCAGCAGCCTTGGCGCCAGCAGCGGGCAGAGCAGGGCGCGGAACTGGCTAAGCCGCTCCAGCGCCTGTTCGAGGTTGCCGGCGTTGGCCAAGGCAAGGCTGACATCGCCGTAATGCCCGGGCAGCAAGCGCTGGCCGAACAGAAAGCTGCTGTCCGCAGCACCCAACAAGCGATCGGTGTTGCCGATGAGCGTCAGCAGCTGCTCCGGGCTGACGCGGGCACGACCGCTGGCGACGTCCTCGTAGAACAGCCCGCTGCCGCGCAGCAGCGCATGGCTGTCGATACCGCGCGACAGCGCCAGGTCGAGCAACACCGCCGGCTGGTGGTGGGCGGCGATGAAGCGGGTGTCCCATTCGTACCAGCGTAACGGGCTTTCCATGGTCGCCTCAGGCGCAGCGTGGCAGTGACTGCTTGGCCTTGGCCAAACCGAGGTTGAGCCGTTTGAGCAACTGCTCGGCATCGTCGTCGAAGGCCATTACCACTGCGGTACTGGCGCGCAGATGCAGGCGTTCGCCGTGCTGGCGGGTCTTGTGCGCGAGGCTGGCGACGGCGGTCTGCAACTCCTCGGCAAGCTGCCGCGCCTGTTGTTCGGCGGTATCGGGCAGCAGCACGACGAAGCGATCCCCGGCCAGGCGACAGAGCAGGTCCTGATGGCGCAGGTTGAGCACCAGCAACTGCGCCACGGCCTGCAACACCATGTCGCCTTCCTCCTGGCCGTAGCGTTGATTGACCCGGCTGAACTCGTCGAGGTCCACCGCCAACAGCGACAGCGGCCTTTGCTCGTCGGCAGCCTGGCGCAGGGCCTGATCGAGCTGCCGCCGCAGGTATTCGGCGGTGCCGAGCGGGGTCAGGTTGTCGAACAGCCGATGCTCGCGGAAGAGCCGCTCGCGTTTGTGCATCTGCGCGTTGATGGCGCGCTGTTCCTGGTTCAGGTGGTAGATGCCGAAGGTCAGCAGCAACAGACCCACCGGCATGGGCGCGGTTTCCAGCCAGTTGTCCCAGGCGATGCCGGCGGGGATTTGGATGAACTCATCGAGCAGGTCCATCCACCAGGAAAAACAGATACAGGCCAGACCCAGCGCCAGCAACCGCGTCACCCGGCCGGCCGGGCGGCTGTGCAGCAGCATGATCAGCCAGGCGAGGGCGAGGGCTGCGCAACCGCCTTCGCCGACGACGTCCATCCAGTCGATCTCGCCCCAGGATTTGACCGTGCCGACGGCGAGCAGCAGCTGCAGACCGACGTTGGCGGCCAGGGCGAGGCCGAGGAGGGTGAGGGTGTGGAGTTTGAGCAGGGATTTCATCGGGTCTCCGTGGCGAGGGATCGCGCCAGTGCGTGAGGGCACGGAAACAGATGGATGTGACGGTTGGATGAATGGGGTGGGGGTTGAATTGGCTCAGGGTTTTTTTGGTTTGGTTGATTTGCTGGGTGAGATTAGGGATGTGGTTTGCCCTGCTGGATTTGGATCAGTTCTGGACGAGGGGCTTGCTGGCATCGAGTCGATGCCGATTGCCGAGTTGCCTGGCGATTCAGGTTTCGCCCTGCTGGGCGAGTTCCTTTTGGCAGTCGCCCCAAAAGGAACCAAAAGGTCTTGCCCCACCATCCGGGTCTCGCTGCGCTCGACTCCCCTCGTTCCATCGCTGCTCCGGGGGCCGGCGTACAAGGGCCATCCATGGCCCTTTACGCCTCTCGCGGCATGCATGCCGCTCGCTCCCCTACGCAACGATTGCACTCAGCCTCCTGAAAGGGGCGATTGGCGTTGCTGTTTAGTCAGTGCAATGTCCCGAAGCGGCGCGGTATCAACTGGTTTGTGGATCCCACGCTCCGGTGCTGGAGGTCAAACTTTGGTTTTCCAGCGCCATGATTGGCGCAGGTTCTCCTCGTAGGAGCTTGGATCGGATTGCAAGGAGTGCTCCCCGGCTTTTACTTGCAGTGACCATCAGGCGACACCCGACGCCCCTTCAGGAGGGTGAGCGGAATCGCTGTGTAAGGGGGTGAGCCGCATGGATGCGGCGAAAGGCTTAAAGGGCCATGGATGGCCCTTGTACGCCGACCCCTGGAGCAGCGATGTAGCGAACGAACCCCGCGCGTAGCGCGGGGCCGTATGCAGTGGCAAAGCGTTTTTGGTCACTTTTTTCCCGGCCGGGCAGGCGCGTCTGGAAAAAGTGACTCGCCCAGCAGGGCGAAACAGGATCTTTCGCCCCCTTCAAAAAACGGCTCTGGCGCGCAGCTCGCTTTGAAAACAGGTCATATCAGCTCAACCCCACCTCCAAAATCCCCCAAAACCCACCTTTCCAACCCCTACCCAAATCCCCTGTCACAGAACCGCCATATCCCCCACCTACCGTCCGCTGCAGTTCCGGGATGGACCCGGTAAACACCGTTCGGGGGATTGTTCATGAGCACATACCGCAGCGGCATCCGCCATGCAGGATTCCGCATCAGCCTGCTGGCCCTGGCCGTCAGCGCCGGTTCGGCGTGGGCCGAGGAGCCGCTTGTCATGGAGCACGTCGAAGTCATCGGCCAGGCGGTCAGCATCGACGAAGCACTGAAGGACCAGCGCAATTCCGACAGCGTGAAGAGCGTGGTGCATGCAGACGGCATCGGCCAGCTGCCGGACGACAACGCCGCCGAGGCGCTGCAGCGCATTCCGGGCATTTCGGTCGAGCGCGACCAGGGCGAAGGGCGCTTCGTCAGCGTGCGCGGCATCGCGCCGGATCTGAACAGCGTCACCATCAACGGCACGCTGGTCCCATCGCCGGAGAGCGATCGCCGTGCCGTGGCGCTCGACGTGCTGCCATCGGAGCTGGTGCAGTCGCTGTCGGTGGTCAAGACGCTGACGCCGGACATGGATGCCAATTCCCTGGGCGGCACCATCGAGGTACAGAGCCTGTCGGCCTTCGACCATGACGGGCTGTTCTACAGCCTCAGCGGCGAGGGCAGCTATGACGACAACGTCGACAAGACCAGCCCGAAATTCTCCGGCGCCATCAGCGACCGCTTCAGCCTGGGCGATGGCGTCGACAATTTCGGTGTCGCCGCGGCCGTCAGCTGGCAGGAGCGCGACTTCGGCTCGGACAACGTCGAGACCGGCGGCAAGTGGGACTTCGCCGACGACGGCGCGCGGCTGGAGGAACTCGAGCAGCGCGACTACGAGATCACCCGAGAGCGCACCGGCTTCGGGCTGAACTTCGACTACAAGCCGGACGATGTCAGCAGCTACTACCTGCGCACGCTGTACAGCCGCTTCAAGGACACCGAAACGCGTAACGCCGCCGGTGTCGCCTTCGAGGATTCGCAGCTGCCGGGCGAGACCGGTGACGCCGAGGGCTGGCGCGAGCTGAAGTCCCGCGAGGACACCCAGACCGTGCAGTCCTACGTGTTCGGCGGTGAACGCATGATGGGCCTGTGGACCCTGAGCGGGCAGGCCGGTTACAGCCAGTCGCGCGAGCGCAATCCGGGCGGTATCGCCAGCGCGACCTTCGAGGGTAATTTCGCCGATGCCGGCTTTTCCAGTAGCCGCAAGCCGCGCCTGACGATCGATTCGTCCTTCTACGACCCGGCGTCCTTCGAGCTGGATGAAGTGGAGTGGGAGAAAAGCGACACCCGCGACCGCGAGAAGAACATCCGTCTGGACCTGGCGCGCGAGTACGACATCCAGGGTTACGCCGCGCAGGCCAAGTTCGGCGGCAAGCTCAGCCGCCGGCACAAGGACAACGATAACGAGGTCTGGAAATACGACGATTTCGACGACCTGACCCTGGCCGATTTCCAGGGCGGCAACGTCGACTATGCGCTCGGCCGCTTCGGCCCGGGCATCAGCGCCTCGGCCATCGAGGGCGCGATTGGCGGTCTGGATGCCAGCGAGTTCTACGATGAGGAGGAGTCGCGCATCAATGACTTCGACATGCACGAGGACATCAACGCCGCCTACCTGATGAACACCGTGGATATCGACCGCTGGCGCGTCATCGCCGGCCTGCGCTACGAAGGCACGCGCTTCAGCGCCAAGGGCACCGGGCTGCGCGACGGTCAGTTCGAGTCCATCTCCAGCAGCAATGACTACCACCACTGGTTGCCCGGCCTGCATGTGCGCTACCAACTGACCGACGACACCATGATCCGCGCCGCCTGGACCAACAGCGTGGTGCGCCCGACCTTCGGCCAACTGGCGCCCGGTTTCGTCATCGACGGTGACGACGCCGAGTTCGGCAACCCCGATCTCAAGCCGCTGGAGTCGATCAACTATGACCTCGGCATCGAGCACTACATGGGCCGCGCCGGCGTGGTGTCTGCCTATCTGTTCTACAAGGACATCGACAACTTCATCTACAACACCGATCTGGCCGGCACCGGCCAGTGGGCCGCGTTCGACGAAGCGCTGAGCTTCCAGAACGGCAGCAGCGCGAAGCTCTACGGCCTGGAGCTGGCCTACTCGCAGAAGCTCGACTGGCTGCCGGCGCCGTGGAATGGCCTGCTGCTGGGCGCCAACGCCACCTTCAGCCAGTCCGACGCGGACATCGAGGGGCAGGGTATGCAGCGCAGCATCGACCTGCCGAACCACTCCGATACGGTTGGCAACCTGATGCTCGGCTGGGAGAACGACCGGCTCAACCTGCGCCTGGCTGCCAACTACAAGTCGGACTACCTCTACGAGGTGGCCGGTATCGACGACGAGGCGCACGACCTCTACGTCGACGATCAGCTGTTCGTTGACTTCAAGGCCGGCTACTTCATCACGCCGAGCCTGCAGCTGACCTTCGAGGCGCTGAACCTGACGGACGAGACCTACTACGTCTACAGCGGTCGCCACGCCTACAACGCCCAGTACGAAGAGTACGGCCCGACCTACAAGCTCGGCCTGACCCTGACCCACTTCTGACCCCTATGCCGCTCCGGTGCCCGCCGTTCCCCTTTACGGCCGGGCTCCGGCCCGCGGCAGCCTGAATGGATACACCATGAACGCATTACCCAAAACCCTGTTGCTCGGCCTGTGCATCGCATTGGCGGCCTGCCAGTCCACGCAACCAGATACGCCGGCGAAGTCGGCCCAGCTGAACATCAGTGAACCGCTGCTGGCCGGCCTCGAGTATGCCCAGCTGCTAAACGGCGACACCCCTTGGGCCGGTGCCGACTGTGTGCAGGTCGATGACCAGGGCCTGCAGCTGCTGGACGCCGCCGGTAACAGCCTGGCGCGCCACGCCGGGCGCTTCGAAGGACTGGACCATCGCGTCGACCGCCAGGGCCTGCTGCTTGCCACGGTCGAGCGCAAGCGCCAGCAAGCGATGCTGATCGGCCTGAATGCCGCGCGTGCCTGGAGCCAGCCGCTATACCTGCCGCGCACCGCATTCGCCATCGAGGGGCTGTGCCTGTACCGCGACAGCGCGCGCAACGACTTCCTGTTCCTGCTCGGCGAGGAGGGTGTCGGCGAGCAATGGCTGGTCGGCAGCCAGGGCCGTCTGCTCGATGAGGCGCGGCGGGTGCGCGGGCTCAGCCTGCCGCCGCAAAGCGCCTTCTGCCAGACGGACGATGCCAGTGGGCAGCTCTATGTCAACGAGGAGTCCGTCGGCTTCTGGCGTTACCCGGCCGACGCCGAGGCGCCGTTGCAGCGCGAGCCGGTCGATTTGCGCCAGCCTTTCGGCAGCCTGGCCCGTGCCGCAGCGGGCATGACGTTGGTGCCGGGCGGACTGCTGGCGCTCGATCCCGAAGCCTCGGTGCTGCATCTGTACCGGCAGAACGAAGCCGGCTGGCAAGCCGATGAGGTCATCGCACTGGACGGTTTCGACGAACCGGAGCGCATCAGCGCCCGCCGCAGTGCTGAGGGCGTCGAGCTGCTGCTGGCGGACGAACGTGGCCTGCAGTCGGCCCGTCTGGACTGGCAGCCGACCGCGCTGTCGCAGCCCGAGCCGATCGTCAGCCTGCCGGCCGCAGTTGAGACCGGCCCGGTGCCGAGTCTGGGTGATGCCGCCGATGATCCGGCGATCTGGGTCCATCCTCGCGATCCGGCTGGGAGCCGCGTGCTCGGCACCGACAAGAAGGGCGGCCTGGTGGTGTACGACCTCGACGGCAGGCAGGTGCAGGACCTGCGCGCCGGCCGGCTGAACAACGTCGATGTGCGCAGCGGCTTCCGCCTCGGCAGCAAGCGCGTGGACCTGGCCGTGGCCAGCAATCGCGATCACAACAGCCTGCACCTGTTCGCCATCGACCGGGCGAGCGGGGTGCTCCGCGATGTCGGCGAGGTCGCCACTCCGCTGAGCGAAATCTATGGCCTGTGCATGTTCCAGGATCGCCAGGGCACCACCTACGCCATCGCCAACGACAAGGACGGCACCTTCCTGCAGTACCGCCTCGATGGCAGCTCCGGCCAGCCGCGTGGCGAGCTGGTGCGGCGCTTCAAGCTGGACAGTCAGCCCGAGGGCTGCGTGGCCGACGACCGCAGCGAGCGGCTGTTCGTCGGTGAGGAAGACGTCGCGGTGTGGGCGGTCGATGCCCGCGCCGAAGTGCCGGCAATGCCGGAACAGGTCATCGGTGTCGGCGGGCCGGTCTACGACGACATCGAAGGTCTGGCCATCTACCACGGCGAGCGCGGCGACTACCTGGTGATTTCCAGCCAGGGCAACGACAGCTACGTGGTGCTCGATGCCCTGGCGCCCTATGCCGTGCGCGGCGCCTTCCGCATCGGCCTGAACGCCGAACGCGGCATCGACGGCGCGTCCGAGACCGATGGGCTGGAAGTCACCTCGGCAGACCTCGGCGGCATCTGGAACCGTGGAATGCTGGTGGTGCAGGACGGCCGCAAGCGCATGCCCGAAGGCACGCAGAACTACAAGTACCTGCCCTGGTCGGCGGTCGCCGATGCGCTGGGGCTGGATTGACGTCATCGCCCGGTAACCGGCCCGCCATCCAATAGCAGCTGCCCCAGTCGGGGCAGGAGGAAACGATTCATGCAAACGACTCTCGAGCACATGTCCGTCTGGGGCCTGATCAGCGAAGCCAGCCTGGTGGTGCAGGCGGTGATGATGATTCTGGTCCTGGCCTCGGTTTCGAGCTGGTACCTGATCATCCGTCGCAGCGTGGCGTTGCGCAGCGCCGAACGGCTGCAGCGCGGCTTCCTGCAGCGCTTCCGACAGGGCGGCGATCTCGCCCAGCTCTATCGCGAAGGTCAGGCGCAGCCGTTGCCGGACGAGGCCGCGCTGCAGCGCATCTTCCTCGCCGGTTACGGCGAATTCGCCCAGCTGCAACGCCAGCCGGGGATCGAGCCGGATGTGGTGGCGCAGGGTGTCGAGCGCAGCCTCTACGTGGCCGTCGCCGAGCAGGAGGAGCGTCTGGAAAAGGGCCTGCAGTTTCTCGCGACCGTGGGTTCGGTGAGCCCCTATATCGGCCTGTTCGGCACCGTGTGGGGAATCATGAACTCCTTCCTCGGCCTGTCCCAGGTGCAGCAGGCGACGCTCTCGACCGTCGCGCCGGGCATCGCCGAAGCGCTGATCGCAACGGCCATCGGCCTGTTCGCGGCGATTCCCGCGGTGATGGCCTACAATCGCTTCGCTGCCCGTGGGCAGACGCTGGTCGGCCGTTACTACGCCTTCGGCAACGAGCTGCAGGCGCGCCTGCATCGGCGCCTGCACGCCGCTTCACCCAACGTCGCCGCAGCCGCCTGAGGAGGACAGCCATGCTAGTCAGGCCACAGCACAAACACGGGCCCAAGGCGGAAATGAATGTGGTGCCCTACATCGACGTGATGCTGGTGCTGCTGGTGATCTTCATGGTCACCGCGCCGATGCTGGTGCAGGGCGTCAAGATCGAGCTGCCCAAGGTCGCAGCCGAAGCGCTGCCGGTGGAGAACGAGCGGCAGATCCTCACGCTCTCGGTGAAGGCCGATGGCGGCTTCTACTGGAATCTGGGCAGCGAGCTGGACATCGACAACCAGACCGACAGCGCCGTCGACCTGGCCGAGCTGCAGGCCAAGGTCGGCGCGATCATCGCCGAGCGCGGCGACACCCAGGTCTATGTCCGTGCCGACGAGGCGGCGGACTACGGTCGCGTGGTCGCCGGTATCGCTGAGTTGCAACGCGGCGGCGTGGTCAACCTGGGCCTGATCACCGAGGCGCCGGCCGGAGTCGAGCAGCCGTGATGATGACCTTCAGCACGCCCGCCGCGCACGGCAGCGAAGTTGTCCCGCGCCAGTGGATGGGGCCGGCTGGGGCTGCATTGCTGACCCTCGGGATGCACGCCGGACTGTTCGCGCTGTTGCTCGGCAGCTGGTCGCCAGCGCTGCAAATGCCGGTCGCCACCCAGGTGATGCAGACCCAGTTGATCAGTCTGCCGCCGCCGGCGCCAACCGAGAGCGCAGCGCCGGTCGAACCGCCCGTCGAGCCCGCGGTCGAACCGCCGCCGCGCGAGCCACAGGTCGATACCTACGCCCAGCAGCAGCGACTCGAGCAGGCCGAGCTGGCCTTCAAGCGCGCCGAAGAAGAGCGCAAGGCCGAGCAGCTGAAGCAGCAGCGCGAGCAGTTGCAACGCCAGCGCGAACAGCAGCGTCAGCGCGACGAGCAACGCCGCCAGGAACAGGCACAGGAGCGGGAACGGATGGCTCAGGAAGAGGCACGGTTGCAGGCGGCGCGCGAAGCCGAGGCAACGGCGCGCGCGGAAGCGGCTGAGCGCGCACGACAGGCTGCAGCGGCCGAGGCAGCTAGCCGGCAATACCTGCCGATTACCAAGAAGCCGCCGGTCTACCCGCAACGGGCGCTGGACTCCGGGCTTCAGGGTTCCTGCACGGTCAGCTACACGGTTGATGTGCAGGGTCGAGTGCGCTCGCCCGAAGTGGTCGGCGACTGCCATCCGCTGTTCATCCGCCCATCACTCACCGCGGCCAAGAGCTTTCGCTACCAGCCGCGCATCGTCGACGGTCGCGCGGTTGCCGTGCCCGACGTAAAGAACACTTTCCATTACCGCATCGAGTGATGCCGTTACGAACTCAGGAACCGTTTTCGATGAAACAGGATTTCACTGATTTTCACGCGAGCGTGGGCGCTCATGACGACCAGCCGGTCAATCCGAGCGGCAACCTGCCGTTGCAGCAGGCGATCGATCAACGCCGGCGCGGGCTGCTCAAGGGTGGACTCGGCCTGGCCGGCATCGCCTTTCTCGGCGGCGGAATGGCCGGCGCGCGAGCCGCAACCCGGGGCGACTCGCTGCTCGGCTTCGAGGGCATTCCGACCCAGCTCGACCCGCATTTCGACCGGATCGAAGTGGCGCCGGGCTACAGCGCCCGGGTGTTCTTCTCCTGGGGCGATCCGGTGCATGCCGACGCACCCGAGTGGCAGCCGGATGCCAGCGACGATTGGCACGCCCAGCTCAAACAGGCCGGCGACAACCACGACGGCATGCATTTCTTCCCGTTCCCCGACGCGCCTGACAGCCGTGGTCTCTTGGCCATCAACCATGAATACGTCAACCCGACGCTGCATCCCGACGGCATCAGCGTGGTCGACGGCCGGCGCCCGCTGGACCAGGTGCGCAAGGAGCAGGCGGCCCACGGGTTGAGCGTCATCGAGGTGCGCAAGGATGCGCAGGGCCAATGGCAGCGAGTAATGGATTCACCCTACAACCGCCGCATTTCCGGCATGACGCCGATGGCCATCGCCGGGCCGCTGGCCGGCCATGCAGCGATGCAGACCATGGACGACCCGGAAGGAAGGACGGTGCTCGGTACGCTGAACAACTGCTCCAGCGGCTTTACGCCCTGGGGCACCTATCTGGTCTGCGAGGAGAACTGGCACAACTACTTCGTCAACCACGACGCCGACGACCTTGCCGCGCGCGTCTCGCACAACCGCTACGGCATCGCCGGCAGCGGCATGAGCAAGCTCTACGGCTGGGGCACGGTCGATCCGCGTTTCGATGCCACGCCCCAGGCCGGTCACCCCCATGGCGGCTTCGTCAACGAGCCGCACCGGTTCGGCTGGGTGGTGGAGGTCGATCCGTTCGACCTGCAGAGCACGCCGGTCAAGCGCACCGCCTTCGGCCGCTACTGCCGCGAGTGCTCGGTGCTGTCGCTGGGCGAGGATGGGCGCATGGCCTTCTACTCGGGCGACGACACCAAGGGCGAGTACGTCTACAAGTTCGTCCCCAGCGGCCGTTTCGTGCCCGGTGCGGATGCGGCCAACCGCCGCTTGCTGGATGAGGGCACCTTGTATGTCGCGCGTTTCGATGCCGACGGCAGTGGCCAGTGGCTGGCGCTGGTGCACGGCGAGCATGGCCTGACTGCGGAAAACGGCTTCCCCAGCCAGGCCGAGGTGCTGCTCAATGCCCGCGCCGCCGCCGACCGCGCCGGCGCGACGCCGATGGACCGGCCGGAGTGGGTCGCGGTGCATCCCAATACCCGCGAGGTCTACGTCACCCTGACCAACAATGACGGGCGCGGCACCAAGCAGCCGCTGGACAAGGCCAACCCGCGACCGAACAACCTGCACGGGCAGATCCTGCGCTGGCAGGAGGAGGGCGGCGACCCCGCGGCGACGCGTTTCCAGTGGGAAGTCTTCCTGCTCGCCGGCGAGCGTCGTGGTGCGCGCGATGCCCAGGGCCGGCCGGTTGCCGCCAACCTGATCGGCACCATCGACGGCGACTGCTTTTCCTCGCCGGACGGGCTGGCCTTCGATCGTGACGGGCGCTTGTGGATCGAAACCGATTTCGACGATGACGAATCGGTGATGCAGGCCATGGGCACAAATCAGCTGCTCTGCGCCGATCCGAAAACGCGCGAGGTGCGGCGTTTCCTGGTCGGGCCGCGGGGTTGCGAGATCACCGGCATCACCTGGAGTCCGGACTACCGCGCCATGTGGATCAACGTGCAGCACCCGGGGCTGAGCTTCCCGGCCAGCGACGGCCAGTCACGCCCGCGCTCGTCCACGGTGCTGATCACCAAGGATGACGGCGGCGTGATCGGCAGCTGACGATCACGCCGGCGCCATCTGTTCAAGAGCTGCCACGCAGCTGCTCGATGGCGTCGAGCAGCTGGTCCGGGGTGAAGGGCTTGGCCAGCCGGTGCAACGCTAGCGCCGGTGTGGTGGAGGGCAGTTCGGCGTAACCGGACACCAGCAGAACCGGCAGCTGCGGGCGCGTTTCCCGCACCACGGCCGCCAGCTGCGCGCCGCTCATCAGCGGCATGGCGTGGTCGGTGACCAGGATGTCGACCTGGTTGACCCGTAGCAGGTCCAGCGCTTCGCCGGCCGAACGAGCGCTGAGCACTCGATGTCCGGCTGCTTCCAGGATGCCGGCGGTGCTGAACAGCACCAGCTCGTCGTCGTCCACCGCCAGCAGGGTTAGCGGCTTCGTCGTGCGCCGGGGGCTTTCATCGGGTGCCGGCGTGGAGACAGGCGCCGATGCAGGCGCGTTATCCGCCGCCAGGGCCGGTAGCCAGATCTCGGCGGTGGTGCCCGCGCCGGGCGAACTGCGCAGCACCAGACGGCCGCCGGATTGCTCGGCCAGCCCATGGACCATGGACAGCCCGAGCCCGGTGCCCTTGCCGACACCCTTGGTGGTGAAGAAGGGCTCGACCGCGCGCTTGAGGGTCGCTTCATCCATGCCAGCGCCGCTGTCGCTGAGCTCCAGGCGCACGTAGCGTGCGGCGGGCAAGCCGTTCTGCTCCTCGGTCAAGGTCAGTTCTTCGGCGGCGATGCGGATGTGGCCGACGCCGGCCATGGCGTCACGCGCATTGGCGGCGAGGTTGAGCAGGGCGGTTTCCAGCTGGTTGGGATCGGTCTTCACCCGCGCCAGCCGGGTCGGCAGCTCGACCTGCAGCTGGATGGTCGGGCCGAGTGAGCTGTGCAGCAGTTCCTTCATGCCTGCGATCAATTGCGCCAGGTCGATCGGCATCTTGTGCAGTTCCTGCTTGCGGGCGAAGGTGAGCATGCGCGCGGTGAGCGAAGCGCCGCGCTCGGCACCGGCCCTGGCATTGTCCACCAGGCGCAGCAGCGCGGGGTCGGCGGGCATGCGCCGACGCAGCAGGTCGAGGCTGCCGAGCACGGCCATCAGCAGATTGTTGAAGTCGTGGGCGATACCGCCGGTGAGGTTGCCCAGCGCCTCCATCTTGTGCAGCTGCTGCAGTGCCTGTTCGGCATTCACCCGTTCGCTGATGTCCAGCGCCTCGGGTACCAGGGCGAAGATACTGCCGTCCTCGCCCGTGACCGGGCGCACGGAGAAATCGAAGACGCGTACGCCCTGCGGCATGTTCAGGGTCATGGTCACGCGCTCGGTGGCACCGGCCGCCACCCGCCGCGTCATCTCGCGGACCCTCTCTGGCATGCCGGGTGTCGCGGCGAACCAGGGCGATTCCCAGAATGGCAGGTAGGCCAGTTCGTTGAAGCGGGCGCCTATGCCCGCCAGCGCCGTGGCGTTCACATAGAGAATCGCGCCATCCGGTGCGAGCATCGCCATGTACAGGTGCGAGGTTTCCAGCACCGCACGAATGTTCGCCTCGCTGCGGGCCAGCGCTGCGGTGCGCTCGGCGACCTTGGCTTCCAGCTGTTCCAGGAAGCACTGCTCGCGCTGCCTGACCGCTGCCGCAGAGCGCACACGCTCGATGTGCGCCCAGGAGCGATCGGTGACTTCTCTGAGCAGGGCGAGCTCGCAGGCGCTCCATACGCGAGGCACGCGGTCGTGAATGGCCATCAGCGCGGTCAGCCGGCCCTCCTTGACCAGCGGCAGGCAGATGGTGGCGGCGATATCCAGTTGCTGGAAGGTCGCCGCGTCGGCGGCGGGCAGGCGGGCGAGGTGATCGTCGACGATGAAGGCTTCGCCGGCGCGCAGCTTCTGTACCGCCAGACTGCCGAACGCGGCGAGCTGGTAATGGCCGACAATGCTCATGCAGCCCGGCGCCGACCAGTCGCCGCGGATGGTGAAGCTGTCCTGGTCGGGCTCCATGTCGGCGTAGGCGCAACTGGACAGGCCCAGATGCTCGCCGAGCATGCGTGTGGTGGTGGCCAGAATGGCGTCGGCGTCGACGCTGCGGGCGGTTTCCTTGGCCAGTGCGTCGAGGAAACGCAGGCGTTGTTCGTTTTCGCGCAGGGCCTGTTCGGCCTCGGCGCGCTCGGTGACGTCATGACCCTCGACGAAAATGCCGCAGACATCGCCATTCGCATCGGTCACCGGCTGGAAGACGAAATCCAGAAGGCGCTCTTCCTCCGCCTCTCCCTGGATGCGCTGCAGGCCAACGCGGATACCGGAGCCGACAAAGGCCGTGCCGCTGCGATAGACCTGGTCGAGAATGTCGATGAAGCCCTGCCGCTCGACCTCCGGCAGCGCTTCGCGTACCGGCCTGCCGATGACATCGCGTTCACCCACTACCCGCAGATAGGCCGGGTTGGTCATCTCGAAGACATGTTCCGGGCCGCGCAGCATCGCCATCAGCCCCGGTGCCTGTTCGAACATCTGTTGCAGGCGTGCCTGCTGGCGCTGCAGCTCGCGCTCGGCCATTACCCGCTCGGTGGTTTCCACCACGAGAGCGATCACGCCGGCCGGCCGGGCCTGATCATCAAACACCGGCGAATAGTCCAGATTCATCCAGGCGCGCTCGGGACGGCCGCTGCGGTACAGCAGCAGTTCCTGGTCCTTGTACGACAGCGCGCCGCCAGCCAGGACGACCTTCATCACGTTGTCGTTGAACTCGGCGACTTCCGGCCAGCCCTCGCGTACTTCAGAACCGAGCAACTGCGGATGTCGGCTGCCGGCGAGCTCTGAATAGGCGTCGTTGTAGATCATGACGCCGCGCTCGCCCCAGAGCAGCGCGATGGGCGTCGGCGAAAGCAGCAGCATGGCCGTGACGGTCTTCAGGCTCGACGGCCATTCCGCCAGGGGTCCCAGCGCCGTCTGCGACCAGTCGAAGCGGCGAATCAGCGCGCCGAGCGCACCGCCGGCGGGGAGAAATGCGAGGCTCGAGTCGTCAGGCGCGAGGTTTGCTGCTGGGTCCATCAGTAGCGATCCGTATCCGGTGTGAAGACAGGGCAGGGCTGTACCGGCGAGAGCTGGTTCAGCTCGGACAGCCGATTGCCCGGGAAGTCGTGCCGGCGAGGCAGGCGATTACTGGTGCCATTCGCTGCTGTTCGTCCTTGCAGCGGCCAGCGTACAGGGAAAAACCCGTACCATATCAACGATATGCAATGCCCACGGTGATTTCCGATGTTTTCTGCCGTCAAGCGTTACAGGGCTCTGGTCGCCGGGGTGCTGCAGCGCTGTTTTCCACGTACCTCGGCCCATCTGCGTGATGAGGGCGAGCTGTTGTTTCGTCGCTGGGGCGGTGCGCCCGGCAAGGCGAACAAGGCCACGGCCAGCAAACGCAGGGGCAAACCTGCCACCAAATCAAAGAGCAAGTCGGAAGGGCCGGCACGTGCTGCCGCCAAGCCGCGCAAGGCCGCCGCTCAGGGCATCTATGCGGCTGCGCAACTGAAGGTTGAGGATGCGCAGGTCCAGGCGATGCGTGACCGCGTCGAGCAGGCGGTGGCTGCCGGAATCATCAGCGCACCGTCGCAAGAGCAATGGGCGATGATCCTCAGCCGCAGCCCGGTGACGCGAATCTTCGCCGGCGCCGGCTCCGGCAAATCCACCACCTTGCTGCTGCGGGTGGTGTTCATGCTCTGCCACATGGGCGTCGAGCCCGGACGCTTGACGGTCATCTCGTTCACCAATGCCTCTTGCGCGCAGCTGCGCGAACAGTTGGTGCGGGTGCTCGGCTGCTGGCAGGTGCCGTTCGATGCGCAGCAGGCTCGCCAGTGCGTGCGCACCTTCCATTCGGCCATGGCGCAGCTGGCGCGTGAGGTGCTGGCCCGGCCGGTGTGGTTCGAGCAGCTGGACGACAAGGCCGCCGCGGCGGACGAGCTGGACAACCCGCTGGCCACCGCACGCCTGCGTCCGGCGCAAGTTCGCCTGCTCAAGCAGGCCTATCAGCAGTGCTACGCCGAGCAGGCGACATTCCGCGAACGGGTGCATCGGCTGCTCGACTTGCCTGCGCCGCCAACCGAGAGCGAGCAGGGCAAGCGCGCTGCCCCGAAAGCGCCAGGGGATGCCTTCACCCTGGCCGGCGAGTTCACGCCACTGCCGCTGTACGAGGCCTTCTACGCCCAGGCTGGGTTTATCGAGAGCATCGGCATTCGCATCGACCAGTTGCAAGCGGCCAGATTGCAGTGCGCGTCGCGTGAAAAGGATTTCATCGAGGCGCTGGTGAGCTTTCATGGCTACTTCAGAGCGGCGTTGCGAGAGCAGGGGCTGATGACCTTCAACGAGGCCTTTCAGCAGCTCACCGAGCGCCTGGGCTCAGGCTCGGACATGCCACAGGCCAGCCTTGCCCCGTTCGAGCACCTGCTGATCGACGAATTTCAGGACATTTCCCCGCAGATCGTCCAGTGGCTACAAGCGCTGCATCGCCAGCTGGCGCGACAGAAGGTCGGCCCGAGTCTGATGGCCATCGGTGACGACTGGCAGTCGATCTATGGCTGGCGCGGCAGTTCGCCGGAGTTGTTCATGGACTTCGACAAGTACTTCCCGCGGCGCGGCGCCAAGGGCAGCGAGACGCTGCTGCTGGAGACCAACTACCGCTCCATCGAGCCGGTAATTCGCGATGGCGAGGCGGTGCTGGCCGGCGTTCAGTTCAAACAGGCCAAGACCAGCCGGCCATGCAAACCGACGCAGCCCGGCGACCACGGGGTAAAGCTGGTCACCGGTTTCGAGCTGAACAAGGGCCTGCCGAAGCTGATCGAGGCGATCAACGCGCAGTGCGCCCATGTGGCCGAACGGCAAAGCCGCGAACGCACTGCCGTGCTGCTGCTCAGCCGGCGCAACGAGCCGCTGCGGACCATTCAGGCGCAGCTGGACCGCAAGCTGCCGGTCAAGGCTTACACCATCCACCGCGCCAAGGGATTGCAGGCCGAGGTGGCGATCATCATCGACGACTGCGCCCCGGTGCAGCCGCACCCGCTGCGCAATGCGCTGTATGCGTACTGCGGGTTCTTTCGCAACAGCTATGACCAGGCGATGGCCGACGAGAGTCTGCGCCTGGCCTATGTGGCCATCACCCGCGGCGTCAGCCGGGTGCTCTGGTACACGCGCAAGGCGCAGGGCGCGACGGCACTGTTGCGCCCGCGCGGCTAGCGCAGCAGCAGTGCAACGACTGTACCGGCCAGCAGCAGCGACAGGCCCTTCCAGAACAGCAGCGGATTGCGTTCCAGCAGTGGCAGGCGGGCCCGGTTGAGAAACGCCGGGTTGGGCTGGCGCAGCTCGAAGACGAACTCCGACAGTTCGGCATAGCGCCGCGCCGGGTCGGGATGCAGCGCCTTGCCCAGCACTTCATCGATCCACGCGGGGATATCGCGCTGCGCATGGCGCAGCGGCTGATAGCACAGGCGTTTCTGCGCTGCAGTGGTACGTGCCCTGGCGACGTCGGCGCCGTAGGGCAAGCGACCGCTGAGCAGCTGGTAGGCGATCACCGCGAGGGAGAACTGATCCGAACGCGGCGAGCCCGCCTCGCCAAGGAAGTACTCCGGGGCGGTATAGGCGGCGGTGCCGAGCAGGTTGTCCTGCGTACCCGGCGCATTGCGCTCGGTCAGCCCGGCAACCCGTGTCGAGCCGAAGTCGATGATCTTCAGCGTGCCGGTGGCGTCGATCAGCAGGTTCTGCGGGCGCAGGTCCTGATGCAGCATTTCCAGGCGGTGAAAGGCGCGCAGGCCGCGGGCGATCTGCTCGACGATGCCGCGCACCGTTTCCAGGTCCGGCAGTGGATGGTCGAGCATCCACTGCGCCAGCGTCTGGCCATCGATGAATTCGCTCACCGTGTACAGGTAGCGGCGCTGCCGCGGTGGCGGACAGGCCTTGACCACATGAGGATTGTCCAGGCGGCGGGCGATCCACTCCTCCAGCAGGAAGCGCTCCAGATAGGCCGCGTCGCCTCGCAGATCCATCGACGGTGTCTTCAGCACCACGGTCGCGCCGCTGGCTTCGTCGACGGCCAGATGCACATGGCTGCGGCTGCTGATGTGTAGATCACGGACGATGCGGTAGCCGTCGAACTGCATGCGCGGCTCCAGCAGTGGCGGCAGCGCCAGTTCGCCGAGTTGCCGCTGCACGTCGTCGACGGCCTGCTCCGGCAGGCTGTCGATGCGCACCAGCTGTGCGGTGAGGTTGTCGTCGCTGCCATTGGCCAATGCCCGCTCGACGATCCGGCGCGCCGCCAGGTCGAGCTCGTCCCCATGCTCGGCAACGAGCTGCGCCACCTCCCGTGCGCCGATGTGCTCGTAGACGCCATCGGTGGCGAGCAGGAACAGATCGCCGACCGCCAGCGGTAGGGTGCGGTAGTCGATCTCCAGGTGCCGGTCGATGCCCAGCGCGCGGCCGAGGTAGCTGGTATCCGCCGAAACGCGCACACGGTGATCTTCGGTCAGCTGTTCCAGGCCGCCGTCGCGCAGTCGATAGATGCGCGCATCGCCGACGTGGAACAGGTGCGCGCTGGCCGACTTGAGCACCAGCGCGCTGAAGGTGCAGACATAGCCGCGGTCGCGGTCATAGCGGTGCGGGCTGTGGCGGGTCTGCGCATGCAGCCAGGAGTTGATCGCCACCAGCACCCGCTGCGCCGACTGCTTCACCGACCAGGCGTCGGAGGTGCAGAAGTAGTCGGAAAGAAAGCTCGCCACTGCGGTTTCGCTGGCGATATGGCTGACCTCGCTGCTGCTGATGCCATCGGCCAGCGCGATGGCGATGCCCTTGCTGGTGAGCAGGGCGTCAGCCGGCACGCAGGCGCCGTGAAAGTCCTGGTTGGCCGGTTTGCGTCCGCGGTCCGAATGCTGGCCGAGGGAAATGGCGAGTTGGCTGGGCATGTTTATCTGCGCAAAAGCCCCGGCGCGCATGCGAGCCGGGGCCTTCGTTCACTCCAGGGTCAGTAGACGGTGCGCTTGGGTGCGGTGCGCACATGGGTGGTGTAGAGCGTCAGGCCGGTGAAGGCCAGGCCGCCGACCAGGTTGCCCAAAGCGGTGGGGATCTCGTTCCACAGCATGTAATCCATCACCGAGAAGTCGCCGCCCATGATCATCGCCGAGGGGAAGAGAAACATGTTCACCACCGAATGCTCGAAGCCCATGAAGAAGAACAGCATGATCGGCATCCACATGGCGATCACCTTGCCGCTGACCGAGGTGGAGATCATCGCGCCGACGACACCCATCGAGACCATCCAGTTGCACAGCATGCCGCGCAGGAAGATGGTCGCCCAGCCCGCCGCGCCGAACTCTGCGTAGCCCAGTGTGCGGTCCTCGCCGATGTGCGAGATCTTCTCGCCGATCGGCCCCGGCTCGGTGGAGAAACCCATGGTGAAGACGAAGGCCATCATGAAGGCGACCACCAGCGCACCGGCGAAGTTGCCGAGAAACACCCAGCTCCAGTTGCGCAGGATGCCATTCACGGTCACACCAGGACGACGGTCGAGCAGGGCCAGCGGGGTGAGCATGAATACACCGGTGAGCAGGTCGAAGCCCATCAGGTAAAGCATGATGAAGCCGACCGGAAACAGCATCGCGCCGACCAGCGGCGAGCCGGTCTGCACAGTCACGGCCACGGCGAACACCGCGGCGAGGGAGAGGATGGCGCCAGCCATGAAGGCTCGGATCAGTGTGTCGCGGGTGGACATGAAGATCTTCGATTCGCCGGCGTCCACCATCTTGGTGACGAACTCGGAGGGGATGATGTAGGACATGTCGGTCTCTCTGAATGGCAGTAAGGGGCCAGGCCCCGGCGGCGGTCGCGAGGCGCTGGCTGAGCGATGTGAATTGCTGGGGAATCGAGGTCAGGTTCGCGGCCAAGACCGCTCCCACGGATCGGCCCGGTTTGGGAGCGGGGAGCCGCGCGAGTGAACGATGGCAATCAGCCGACGGCTATTTGCACCACGTCTCCCTCCAGGCGTACCGGCCAGACCCGCAGGCTTTGTTCGGGGTATTCCAGGCAGCTGCCATCGGCCAGGCGGAAGTGCTGCTTGTACAGCGGCGAGGCGATCACCAGCTCACCCTTGAGGTTGCCGACGATGCCGCGGCCGATGACGTTGGCGCCAGACTTGGGGTCCCGGTTGTCGATGGCGAACAGCTGCTCGCCTTCAGCATTTTCGGGCAGGTGAAACAGCGCCACCTGGGCGCCTTCGTGCCAGGCTACTACACCGGAATTGGCGACCAGATCGGCACGGCTGCACAGTGCCTGCCAGGCCGCCGGGGCTGCGGAACGGGAGTCGAGACGAACGACGTTGGACTGGCTCATCAGAGCACCTCCTGGGTAAGTGGGATCAGGTGAAGTTCGCTGGCGCGTACCGGCCGACGCTGGCCGCGCTCCTTGACGAAATGGATGTCGGGGTCGCCGCGGCCGTCGTTGACGAAGGTGCGGAAGCGCTTGAGCTTTTCCGGGTCGCTGATGGCGTTGGCCCATTCGCACTGGTAGCTGTCGACCACGTGCTGCATCTGGCTTTCCAGCTCGGCGGCCAACCCCAGGCTGTCGTCGAGGATGACGGCCTTGAGGTAGTCCAGGCCGCCTTCCAGGCTTTCGCGCCAGACCGAGGTGCGCTGCAGCTTGTCCGCGGTACGCACGTAGAACATCAGCACGCGGTCGATGGTGCGGATCAGCGCTTCGTCGTCGAGGTCGGTGGCGAACAGATCGGCGTGCCGCGGGCGCATGCCGCCGTTGCCGCAGATGTAGAGATTCCAGCCCTTGTCGGTGGCGATCACGCCGATGTCCTTGCTCTGCGCCTCGGCGCATTCGCGGGTACAACCGGATACGGCGAACTTGATCTTGTGCGGCGCACGCAGGCCCTTGTAGCGGTCCTCCAGGCGCAGCGCCATGCCGACGCTGTCCTGCACGCCGTAGCGGCACCAGGTGCTGCCCACGCAGGATTTCACCGTGCGCAGGCTCTTGCCGTAGGCGTGACCGGTCTCGAAACCGGCGGCGATCAGCTCGCCCCAGATGTCCGGCAGCTCGTGCAGCTGGGCGCCGAACAGGTCGATGCGCTGGCCCCCGGTGATCTTGGTGTAGAGGTCGTATTTCTTCGCGACCTGGCCGATGGCAATCAGCCCCTCGGGGGTGATCTCGCCGCCTGGAATGCGCGGCACCACCGAGTAGGTGCCGTTCTTCTGCATGTTGGCCATGAAGGTGTCGTTGGTGTCCTGCAGCGGAATCAGCGCCGGATCGGTGATCGGCTGGTTCCAGCACGAGGCGAGGATCGAACCCACCGTCGGCTTGCAGATGTCGCAACCGACATGCCCGCGACCATGCTTGGCCAGCAGTTCGGCGAAGCTCTGGATGCCCTCGACGCGGACGATGCCGTAGAGCTCTTGGCGGGTGTAGGCGAAGTGTTCGCACAGGCTCTTGTCCACCGCCACGCCGCGCGCTGCCAGTTCGGCGTCGAACACCAGCTTGAGCAGGGCATTGCAGCCGCCGCAGCCGGTGGCCGCCTTGGTCGCGGCCTTGAGCTCGCCGAGGTCGGTGACGCCAGCGTCGACCTGGCAGCACACCGCGCCCTTGCTGACGTTGTGGCAGGAGCAGATGGTCGCGCTGGCCGGCAGGGCATCCGGGCCAAGGGTCGGAGCGCCCTCGGTCTGCGGCAGGATCAGCGCGGACGGATCGGCCGGCAGCTTGATGCCGTTCTGCGCGTACTGCAGCAGGGTGTCGTAGTAGCTGTTGTCACCGACCAGCACCGCGCCGAGCACGGTCTTGCCATCGGCGGACACCACCAAACGGCGATAGCTGGCGGTCGCCTCGTCGATGAAACGGTAGCTCCGGCTGCCCGTAGTCGCGCCATGGGCGTCACCGATGGAGCCGACATCCACGCCGAGCAGCTTGAGCTTGGTCGACATGTCGGCGCCGTAAAAGGGCTCATGCGGTTTCTCGGCCAGCTGCGCGGCGACACTGCGCGCCATGCTGTAGCCCGGCGCGACCAGGCCGAACACGCTGCCGTTCCAGCTGGCGCATTCGCCGATGGCGAAGATCGCCGGGTCCGAGGTGCGGCATTCGCTGTCAATGACGATGCCGCCGCGCGGGGCGATCTCCAGGTCGCAGGTACGGGCAAGGGCGTCCTGCGGGCGGATGCCGGCGGAGAACACGATCAGGTCGGTTTCAAGAAACTCACCATCCTGGAAAACCATGCGGTAGGCGTGTTGCTCGCCGGCGACGATTTCCTGGGTGGCGCGCGACAGGTGCACGCCAACGCCGAGGGCCTCGATGCGCGCCTTCAGCGCCGCGCCACCGGCATCGTCCAGCTGCACCGGCATCAGGCGTGGGGCGAACTCGACAACATGGGCTTCCAGGCCGAGCGACTTCAGCGCGTTGGCCGCCTCCAGGCCGAGCAAGCCGCCGCCGACCACCACCCCGCGGCGTGCGCCCCTGGCGGCAGCGCGAATGCCATCAAGATCCTCGAGGGTGCGGTAGACCAGTCGCGAGTTGCCCTCGGCACCTGGAATCGGAGGTACGAAGGGGTAGGAGCCGGTGGCCAGGATCAGCTTGTCGTAGGGTTGGCGACCGCTGCCGGTCACCACTTCCTTGCGCTCGCGGTCAATCTCCAGCACTTGCTCGCCCAGGTGGACCTTTACGCCGTGGTGGCTGTAGTAGTCGGCTTCGCACATCGCCAACGATTCGGCATCGCGGCCGCCGAAGTACTCGGACAGGTGCACGCGGTCGTAAGCGCGCTGCTGTTCCTCGCCGAAGACGTGCACGTCGTAGCGGGCGAGGGCGTCCTGTTCGATCAGCTGTTCGATGCAGTGGTGCCCGACCATGCCGTTACCGACGATGACCAATGTCTCGTGCTTGAGCGGGGTGACGGTTGAACTCATAGCCTTTCCTCTCGAGCGGCTGCGGCACGCGGCCGGCAAAACGCAAAAAGGCGCCTGGAGCTGGTATCAGCTCCAGGCGCCTTTGCCTGGTTTCAAATATGTGTGGGGGCGATTGGCCTGGCGTCGTTGCCTGCGTCACCCGGTCCCGTGCCTGCTGGCGGGCGGTCGTCGGTGACCGCCTGGGACGTGCTGCCGTGATGGCAGCTGTTGCAAGGGATTTAGCAGGTTGCGTGCCAGCTGCGTTGGTGCACCGCTGCAGGCCACAGTTGGCGGGCCCGCGCGGGTTTGTCTGGGGGGGTGTTTCGCAGCCTGCCGCACGAGGCGGCTGAACCACTTCGGTGCGACAGGCGCTATACGCTCACTGCTTTGGGGCGATCTGCATGCTGCCTTAGCTACCGAAGGCCTCGCGGAGCAGCTGCGGTAATGCCTGCCCGGCGGGCAGTGCGAGCAGGTGTTCGCGGCGGCCCTGCGGCGCGTCACCCAGCGGGTTGATATGCACCACCGTGGCGCCGGCGTCGCGCGCCCGATGTGGCACCTCGGCGGCGGGGTAGACCATTCCGGAGGTGCCGACCGAGAGCAACAGGTCGCAGTCTTGTGCGGCGGCGAAGGCGGCGCGCAAAGCATCATCCGGCAGGCTCTCACCGAACCAGACCACGCCCGGCCGTAGCGATCCGCCGCAATGAGTGCAGCGTGGCGGCTCGAGACGACGCCCGCCTTCCGGCTCGTCCGGCACGGGCAGCGGCTCGGCCGGCTCGCGGGCGCAGTCGAAGCAGCGCGGCCGGTGCAGGCTGCCGTGCAGGTGGATCACCTCGCGGCTGCCGGCGCGCTCGTGCAGGTCGTCGACGTTCTGTGTGATCAGCGTGAGCTGCGGCACATGGCGGGCCAGCTCGGCAATAGCCTGATGCGCCCGGTTTGGTTGTGCCTTGGCCACCTGCATGCGCCGCCATTCGTACCAGCCCCAGACCAGCGCGGGGTCGCGACGGAAGGCATCGGGTGTGGCCAGCGCGGCGGGGTCGAAGCGCTCCCACAGCCCACTGAGCGCGTCGCGAAAGGTCGGGATGCCACTTTCGGCAGAGACGCCGGCCCCGGTGAAGACGACGACACGGGTCGCCGCAGCCAGCGCCGCTGGCAGCTCGGTTGCTTGCATGTTCGGCTCCTGTCAGCAGAGAAGGGGCTACCAATACCACCTGCCGCGCGTTTCCCAAAGCCCGCCGGCCAGCGCCGAATGGGTGGGGTGTCGCCGGCTTTCTGACCGTCCGGCAGACGGTTGGCGCCATTTGTCACCTACTTGACGGGGGTCAACGCCGCCCGTGGCGGCTCACGGATGATGCGTCCAAGGCGGCCGTGAGCGTTGTTGCGCTGGCCTGAAACGCCACCACCGGCGTAGGCACCAGCTGTGGCAATGCGGCTGGCGATGAAACTTCAACGGCTGCAAAAGCGCTATTCGATGCCGGGAGGCTCTTATGCTTGGCTCAGTGAACTGGGACGACGGCCTGGTGCAACGTTACGGTCAGATCGGTCAGCTGCAATGCGGCTATCCGGCCGTATTCGATTTCACCGACCGCATCGCGCCGCTGGACCTGCTACGCGCGCTGCGAGAAAGTCGGCGCGCCGGTCGGCCGTTGTCGCTGTCGGTCCGGCAGCCCGTCGGGGCAGCCCTGCCGGCCGACGATGCGGCTGCGTATCAGCTGAGCCTGCAGCATGAGATCGAACAGCTTGCCTGCCATGTCGGGCCGTCCCAGCAGGTCGAGCAGTTGCACCTGTCTGTTGGCACGCTGGGTATCGCGGCGCTGCGCCGGCTGGTCGGCGTGCTCAAGTCCCGCTTCCAGCTGGCCGAGAGTGGCGCGGCCAGTTTCACCGCCGAGATCGAGTTGGCGCACGCCGACTGGCCATTGATCGGTGCCCTGCATGAGCTGGGCTTCAACCAACTCAGCGTCAGCGTTCCGGACCTGCGCGCCGACGACGGTGGCACGGTGGCCTACTTCCGCAGCTCCGCGCGTATTCGTGCGGTGATCGAGGCGGCACACGCGCTGCACTATCGCTCGGTGAACCTGGATCTTGGCTACGGCCGGTCCTGGCAGACACTGGCGAGCTTCGCCCGCAAGCTGGCCTCGATCATCGAACTCGCGCCCGATCAGGTGACGATGTTCGATTACCGTGATGTCGCGCCGGTGGGCGGCAGCCGTCTGGGGTTGGCCTCGATTGCCGATACCCTGGCGATGTACCGGCATGGTGTCGAGCAGCTCAGCGCGGCCGGCTATCGCTACATCGGCCTGGGCAAGTTCGTTCTGCCGCACGATGACCTGGCCATGGGCCAGGAAATCGGCGTGTTGCGCCACGACGTCGCCGGCTACACGCTGCATGGCGACTGCGATCATCTCGGCATTGGCATCGGTGCCATCAGCCGCATTGGCGAGCTGTACTGCCAGAACGCCGATACGCTGCCCGCCTATCAACGAGCCATCGAGCAGGGCCAGCTGCCCAGCACCAGTGGGCTGCACCCGCTTCATCTGGACCGTCTGCACCGCGCGCTGTTCGAGCGTCTGGTCTGCACCTTCGAACTGGATTTCGCGGCGCTCGCCGCACAGCACGGCGTCGATGTCCGCCAGCGCTACGCGCGGCACTGGCCCGCGCTGCGGCGACTGCATGCCGATGGCGTGATCGAGCTGAACGACTACGGGCTACGCATACCGTCCCATGCGCGCCTGCTGGTGGCCGCGGTATTTGCCGCCTTCGAACAGTTCGACGCCGAAGCCATCGGCAGCTCGGCTGGGCGCGGCTGGCACAGCTGAGCGCGGCCTCACTGCACGATGAAGCGGGCGCCCAGGCTTCCGAGACGGGCGGCCAGTTCATGCAGTTGGCGGCCGTCGTTGTCTAGCTGACTGGCACCGTCGGCATTGCGCTCGGCGACCTGCTGCACGCTATGCAGGTGCCGACCGACATCGGCCGATACTGCAGTCTGTTCGTGGGTGGCCGCGGCGATCATCTCGTTCATCCGACTGATCGCTTCGACCTCGCTGGCGATAGCATCCAGTAGCGCGGTGGTCTGCTGGCTGCTGCTGACACAGCGGGCGACGCTTGCGCGGCTGTTCTGCATGGCCTCGGTGGCCTTGCGACTGCCGTGCTGCAGGCGGCTGATGATTTCCTGGATCTCGATGGTGGAGGCAGCGGTCTTCTGCGCCAGGTTGCGCACTTCGTCGGCGACCACGGCGAAGCCGCGACCCTGGTCGCCGGCCCGTGCGGCTTCGATGGCAGCGTTGAGCGCCAGCAGGTTGGTCTGTTCGGCAATCGTACGGATCACTTCCAGCACCCGGTCGATCTGTGCCGATTGCGTGGCCAGCTCCTGCACCACGAGTTCGGTGCCTTCGATGTGTTCGGCGAGGGTGCCGATCTCGCTGCGCACGCCGCTCACTGCACTGCGCCCCTGACCGGCCTGCTGGCTGGCGCCTTGCGCGGCCTGTGCGGCGCGGTCGGCATGGGCGGCGACGTCATCGATGGCTACCGCCATCTGCCGCATGGCTTCGACGATGTAGGCGGTTTCGTCGAGCTGTCGGCTGGCACCGTCGCGAAGCTGGCGTGTCGCCTGGCTCAGGCTGGTGGCGGTGCCGCCGAGGCCGCCGGTGTCGCGTACCACCGCACCCACCAGGGCACCGAGCTGGTCGAGCAGCAGGTTGAAACGGCGCGCTACCGGCCCGCTGACTTCGCTGCGGTGACGCAGGTCGATGTGCTCCGGGTTTGCGCTGATGGCTCCGGCGGTGCTCAGCAGGGCATCGCCCTCACGGGCTTCGGCGTTGGCGCGAATGGCCAGGTAGATCAGGATCGCGCTCTCCAGCACGACATAGAAGGCATGCAGGAATACCACAGCCCAGCTGCCTTCGGGGATCAGGTACACACCGGCACCTTGTTGCTGGAGGGCGAAGAAGCCGAGGTGGTGAACCGCGATGGTCGCCGCAGCGATGACGATTGGCAGCCAGTCGCGGTAGTACACCAGGAACGCCAGCAGGGCGAAGATGCCGAAGTGCATTTCCAGCATCCCGTGGGCCTGGTTGATGTGTAGCGCGGCAAGCACCATGAACGCGGCGCCGATCAGGCAGCGCAGCAGGCGTGTGCCGGGAATGAGCAGGTACAGCGCGGTGAGCGCGATCCCGGTGAGGCCTCCGATCACCAGGGCCTGGGCCCAGTTTTCATAGAACACCGCGATCGCCAGGCCGTACGCCACCAGAAACCAGATGACGCCGAGCATGATGCGGTCGGCCTTGAGGTAATAGGCTTGCAACGTGACGCTCTCGCTGCTCATGAAAGACTCCGGTAGGTAGGCACAGGTGTTATCGGGTCTCGGCGCTGGTGCTTGACGCTACGTACAGCGGTTTCCGACGAGCGCCCGGTTTGGCCAGCAGCAGCTGCGCAGTACCGATGGCGCGCTCGAGAAAGCCGCCTTCGCAGTAGCACAGGTAGAACTCCCACAGCCGGTAGAAGTAGTCGTCGTAGCCGTGGCGCTCCAGCTCGCTGCGGGCGCGGCGGAAGTTCTCGTGCCAGAGGCGCAGGGTGCGCGCGTAGTGCTCGCCGAAGTCCTCCATGTGCAGCAGGTTCATGTCGGTGTCCTGCGACACCACGTTGAGCATGCGCTGCAGCGAGGGCAGGGCGCCGCCGGGGAAGATGTAGCGCTGGATGAAGTCGACGTTGCGCCGTGCCTGCTCATAGCGCTGGTCACGGATGGTGATGGCCTGCAACAGCATCAGGCCATCGTCCTTGAGCAGCCGCGCGCACTGGCGGAAGTAGGTCGGCAGGAAGTCGTGGCCCACGGCCTCGATCATCTCGATGGATACCAGCTTGTCGAACTGGCCGTCGAGATCGCGGTAGTCCTTCAGCAGCAGGGTGATGCGGTCCTGCAGGCCCTGCTCTTCGATGCGTCGCTGAGTGTAGGCGAACTGCTCGCGCGACAGGGTGGTAGTGGTCACGCGACAGCCGTAGTGGGTCGCAGCGTACAGCGCCATGCTGCCCCAGCCGGTGCCGATCTCCAGCAAGTGGTCGTCGGGCTGCAGGTCGAGCTTTTCGCAGATGCGCTCGAGCTTGTGCAGCTGTGCCTGCTCCAGATCCTGCTCGGGGCTGGTGAACATCGCCGCCGAGTACATCATGGTCGGGTCGAGAAACTGCTCGAACAGCTCGTTGCCGAGGTCGTAGTGGGCGGCGATGTTGCGCTGCGAGCCGCTGCGGGTGTTGCGGTTGAGCCAGTGCAGGGCCTTGATCACCGGTTGGCCGAACAGTGCCAGGCTGCCGCGCTCGATGTTGTCGAGCACATCCAGGTTGGCGACGAACAGGCGGATCACCGCGGTGAGGTCCGGGCTGTGCCAGTAGCCATGGATATAGGCTTCGCCGGCGCCGATCGAGCCGCGCGCGGCGATCAGGCCCCAGGCGGCACTGTCGGTGACATGGATGTCCGCCTTGAGCGGGCTCGCCAGATCACCGAACAACCGGCAGACATCGCCATCTTGCACCCGCAGCAACCCGTGACGCAGGTGCTCGAGCTGATTCAGCACGGTACGGCGCAGCAGGCTGCTGGCCAGGCCCACGCCGGCCAGCGGGCGGGCTTTGACGGTCAGGCTAGGGCTTTTCATGACGGTCTCCGGAGGGTTGCGTGACGGCCAGCCCGTAAGAAGTCGCGGCGGGCTGGTGGGTGAAGATCGGCGTGCGCTTGAGCAACAGGCGCAGGGCCTGCCAATAGATGGCCAGCAACGTCTTGCCGGTCATCCAGGGGAAGCCCAGCAGGTAGCGGTATACGGCGCCGCGGGTCAGCGCCTCGCGCTGCAGACCAAGGGTGGCGTCGAACAGCTTGCGGTCGCCCTGCCAGTCCTCCATGTGCACGCCGATGCGCTGGCCGGGCGGGTTGAAGCGCATGCGGTATTCCAGGTCGCCGGGCAGGAACGGCGACACATGAAAGGTCTTGGCTACCGAGCAACGCAGGTTGCGATTGCCGCTGGCCGGCAGCACGTAGTGATAACGTTCGCGCCAGGGCGTATTGCTGACTTCGCAGAGCACGGCAGTCAGCTGCTCCTGCTCGTCGAAGCAGTAGAAGAAGCTCACCGGGTTGAAGCACAGGCCCCAGCTGCGCGGCTGGGTCAGCAGGCGCACGGCACCGCTGACCGGTCGACCCAGCGCCTCGCTGACACGTTGACGCACGGCATCGGCCAGGGCGATGCCCTGGCGGGTGTACTCGGGCAGATAGTCCTGCTCGCGGAAGGACAACGGCGCGAACCGACCGCGGCCGCTCAGGGCGGACAGGCCGAGCACGGCGTCCTGCTCGGCGAGGTCCAGGTACAGCAATCCCATGCGGTAGCTGAACGCATGCACACGGGGCGCGAAGCGGCGATGCTGCACCCAGCCGCGGTACAGCGCGCTGTGTACGATGACGCCGCTCACAGCGATTCTCCGAAGGCGCCGGCCACATGCAGGGCGCTGACCACGCCATCCTCGTGGAACCCATTGCCCCAGTAGGCGCCGCAGAAATAGCTGTGGTTGGCCCCGAGCAGCTCATCTGCGCGGGCCTGCGCTGCGACGCCAGCCAGGCTGAACTGCGGGTGGTCGTAGGTAAAGCGCGCGAGGATCAGCTCGGGATCGATGGCCTGGGTCTGGTTGAGGCTGACGCAGAAGGTTTCCGGCGCCTCGATACCCTGCAGGATGTTCATGTTGTAGGTCACAGCGGCGGGCTGCTCGCTCGGCCCGCCGAGTCGATAGTTCCAGCTCGCCCAGGCGCGGCGGCGTTCGGGCAGCAGGCGGGTGTCGGTGTGCAGCACCACGTCGTTACTGGCGTACTCGAGCGCGCCGAGGATCTCCCGTTCGGCGCGGCTCGGCTCGGCCAGCAGGCGCAGCGCCTGATCGCTGTGGCAGGCGAAGACCACCTTGTCGAAGCGCTCGGCACCCGCGGGACTGTGCAGCGTCACACCATGGGCATCGCGCAGCACCTCGAAGACCGGGCAGTTGAGGCGGATATGCTCGCTGAAGCCCTTGGTCAGTGGCGCTACATAGGCCCTCGAACCACCCTCGATCACGTACCACTGTGGCCGCGCGCTGACCGATAGCAGCCCGTGGTTCTTGAAGAAGTGAATGAAGAACTCCATCGGAAACGCGAGCATGTCCGCCAGCGACATCGACCAGATTGCCGCGCCCATCGGCACGATGTAGTGGTCGATGAAACGCTGACTGTAACGGCCCAGTTGCAGGTAGGCGCCCAGCGTCAGGTGCGGGGCGATGCGACCGTTGCGATAGTCATCCAGAGCTTCGCGGTTGAAGCGCAGGATGTCGCGGATCATGCCCCAGAACGCCGGTGAAAACAGGTTGCTGCGCTGGGCAAACAGCGTGTTCAGGTCGTGCCCGTTGTATTCCAGGCCACTGATCGGGTCGCTTACCGAGAAGCTCATCTCGGTCGGTTTGTAGCTCACGCCCAGCTGGCTCAGCAGCTTGATGAAATTAGGGTAGGTCCAGTCGTTGAAGACGATGAATCCGGTGTCCACGGCATAGTCCTGCCCGTGCACGCGGACGTCGACGGTATGGGTATGCCCGCCGATCCAGCTGGCCGATTCAAACACGGTGACCTGATGCTGGCGGCGCAACAGGTGTGCACAGGTGAGGCCGGCAATGCCGCTGCCGATGATGGCGATCTTCATGCTTATCCTTCCTTGAGCTGCGAGCGGGCCATTCGCCGGCCCAGGGCGAGTTGCAGGCGCGCGGGCAGCAGTGAGAGCAGGCGCAGGCCGCCGATGAATACAGCGGGGAAGCTGATGTTCAGCGGGCGACGCTCCAGGCGCCTGGCGATATGCCGCGCGGCCTTTTCGACCGGCCAGCGCAGGGGCATCGGGAAATCGTTGCGGCGGGTCAGCGGGGTGTCGACGAAGCCCGGGCTGACCAGGGTGACGTCGATCCCTTCGCCGGCGAGGTCCAGGCGCAGGGATTCGAGCAGATAACGCAGCGCGGCTTTCGAGGCGCCATAGGCGCCAGCCCGCGGCAACGGTAGCCAGGTGACCGAACTGCCGATGCCGACCAGTTGTGGCCGCACGCCCCGGCGCAACAGGGGCAGCGCGGCTTCGATGCAGTACCCGGCCGAGATCAGGTTGGTCTGAATCACGCGCTCGAGCAGAGCTGCTTCGAAATGCTGTACCTCGATGTACTCGCAGGTGCCGGAATTGAGGATCACGCTGTCCAATGCGCCCCAATGCGAATCGATGGCCGCGCCGATGGCACGTACCTGCTCGAGATCGGTGAGGTCGCCGGGGAGCGCCAGGACCTGCCCCGGATAGCGCCGGGCGAAGGCCTCGAGTGGTTCCGCGCGCCGCGCCGACAGGGCCAGGCAATGACCAGCGGCCAACAGCTGGCGCGCAAGTTCCTGGCCGATGCCACTGCTGGCACCGGTCAGCCAGATACGGCGTGACAGGTTCATGCGAGTCTCCGCTGCAGCCAGCGTATGGCGCTGCCGAGCAGCGGCACATGCTGATAGATGAGCGCACCGGCATCGAAGTAGTCGCGGTGCCGCTCGACCTTGCCTTCGGCGTTCCAGCGCAACAGCGAGCAGCCTTCCAGGCTGATCAGCCGGCCCCGATTGAGCCGCGGATGGCGGTAACTCATGACCCAGCGCAGATAACCCTGGCCGTCTGCGACCAGATCGTGGCCGATGAACTCGAAATGCAGCTGCTCGACGTTGGCGTACAGCTCGCTGAAGTAGCGCTGCAGTTCATCCAGGCCGCACACCTCGTGCAGCGGGTCGGTGAAATGCACATCAGCGCTGTACAGGTCCGCCAGGCGCTCGAGATTGCCCGCGTTCAGGCGGGCGAATTCTTCTGCGAAACGTTGCAGGAAGCCGCTCATGTCCGACCCTCCGGCAGATTGCGGAAGGCATCCAGGGCGCGCGCGCGGCTTTTCCCCAGATCGACGATTGGCGTGGGGTATTCGATGACCCCGAACAGGTTGTGATGCGTGGCCGGGCTGTGAATGTCCCGGCTGCTCAGGTGTTGCAGCTCAGGCAGCCAGCGACGCAGGAACTGCCCGTCCGGATCGAAGCGCTGCGACTGGCTGGTGGGGTTGAACAGGCGGAAGTAGGGCACTGCATCCGTGCCGGTGGACGCGCTCCACTGCCAGCCGCCATTGTTGGCGGCCAGGTCGCCGTCGATCAGGTGGCGCATGAACCAGCGCTCACCCTCACGCCAGTCGATCAGCAGGTTCTTGCTGAGGAACATGGCGGTGATCATGCGCAGCCGATTGTGCATCCAGCCGGTTTCACGCAGCTGGCGCATGGCGGCATCGATGATGGGAAAGCCGGTGCGGCCCTGCTGCCAGGCTTCCAGCTCGTACGGGGCGCGCCGCCAGGGCAGCGCCTCGGTTTCCGGGCGGAAGGCGCGGTGCATTGACACCCGTGGGTAGCCCACCAGGATGTGTTTGTAGAACTCGCGCCAGAGCAGCTCGTTGATCCAGGTCGTGGCACCGCTGGCGCCGCTGTCCAGTTCGCCCCGGTTGTAGCAGAGAGCGGCATGCAGACACTGGCGGATGGAAATCACGCCGGCCGCCAGATAGGGCGAAAGCTGGCTGGTGCCCGGTTCGGCCGGCAAGTCGCGGCTCTGGTGGTATTGCTCCAGGTCGTCTTCGACGAACGAGGCCAGGCGGCGCTGGGCGAAGGCCTCGCCGGCCGGCCAGAGTGCGCGCAGATAATCGGTCGGCGGCGGGAAGCCGGCCACTGCCGTGGGTAGCGGATCGCTGACGATGGGCAAGGGTGGCTGAGCCGCCGGGCGCGGGATACAGAGTGGTGGCGAAACGCTCAGCCGCGCCAGGCAGGCCTTGCGGAACTGGCTGAACACCTTGAAGTAGCCGCCGGATTGAGTGCGCAGCGTGCCTGGCGCGAACAGCAGCTGATCCAGATGCCGGCGCAGGCTGACGCCGGCGCCCTGTAGGCGCTCAGCCACTGCCTGGTCGCGGCGCTGCTCGTTGGCGCCGTACTCGTCGTTGCAATGCACGCCCTGCACGTCCAGCTGCTGACAGACCCTGAGCAGGGCATCGGGAGCCGCCGTCCAGTCGTCCACTTCACGAATCAGCAATGGCACGTTGAGTGCGTGCAGCTGCTCGGATAGCGCGACGAGGTTGCGCAGCCAGAAATCCACCTTGCACGGGGCGTCGTCGTGGGCGAGCCACTGGCACGGTGTGATCAGGTACAGGGCGACGGTCGGGCCGGCTGCCATCGCAGCGGCCAGCGCGGTGTTGTCGCTGACGCGCAGATCGCTGCGCAGCCAGAGCAGCTGGGTCATGATGAACGTCCTTCACTACCGGGCAGCAGGCCGGCTTCATGCAACTGCTGCAGTGCGCCGAGCGGGTGATCGGCCAGCAGCAGCTCGCGGTGGCGGCGCAGTTCAAGCGCGTGGATGTGGGCAGCCGGCCCGGTCAGCAACAGCGGCGCGGCACTGTGTTCGAGCAGGCGTGGCAGTTGGCGCTGCAGGCAGTCGCCAGGCAGCGCCTTGCTGGCGTGCAGGAGCACGCCGCGTGGCCGCATGCGCTCCAGCGCCAGGGACAATTCGGTCAGCGGAACCGGCCATTCCACGACATCCACCGGGCAGTCGGTGCTGGAAACCAGCCAGGCGGCTATCCAGAGATCGGGGCTGAAGGCTTCTTCGTCGAGGTTGACGATCAGTAGCGGCCGGCCGGCCTGCTGGCGGTTGTTGAAGTAGATGCGCGTGCCCAGCTTGCTGCGCAGCCAGGAACTGAACATCGCCCGCTCCAGCGCGGCGCCGTACTGCCCCTGCCAGCGCAGGTCGAGCCGATCCAGCAACGGATGCAGCAGGTGTTGGCATAGCGTGCGTGGCGGATACAGCGCCATGGCGCGATTGAAGGCATCGTCCAGCCGCCGTTCGCTGAGGCGTTCGATGGCCTGCAGCAGTTCGTCCAGTAGCTCCGACCACTGGTTCGCCTGAGGCAGTTCCGGGGGCGTGCTGGTGCCCAGCAGCGGCTTGATCTGGCTGACCGCCACGCCGCGGTTGAGCCAGGTGAGGATGTCGCGGATGCGCTGGATATGCGCCTCTTCGTACAGCCGATGGCCCTTGGCGGTGCGCAACGGCACGATCAGTCCGTAACGCCGCTCCCAGGCGCGCAGGGTCACGGCGTTGACACCGGTGATGCGGGCGACTTCGCGGATCGGCAACAGGCCGTCCGCAGTCATCTGGCTCTGGTCCAGTGGTTCGAGCATGGTCAGATTCCGTTGCGCAGGCTGAGGCTTTCCGGGTGCGGTTGCAGGTAGGCCTGGCGCGCGATGTAGTGATCGGGATGGCGGCGGAAGTGGTGCTTGAGCAGCGTCAGCGGCACCACCAGCGGAATCACCCCGGCGCGGTATTGATCGATGAGGTGGCGCATCTCGCGGCGATCCTCGGAGCCCAGGGCATCCTTCAGGTAGCCGCTCAGATGCAACAGCACGTTGCAGTGCGTGCCGCGGGTGGCAGGCTTCTTCAGCGCCTGCATCATCTGGCTGAAGTAGCGCGCGGCGAATTCGTCCAGATCGTGCTCGGCCAGGTTCGCCACCAGCCGGCCGAGGGCCTTGTACTGCAACGGATTGCTGGCCATCAGCTGGTACTTGTACCGGGAGTGGAAGTCGACGATGGCGCGGCGCGTCAGTCCACCGTGCAGCAGTCGCTGCCAGTCGGCGTAGGCGTAGACGCGGGTCAGGAAGTTCTCGCGCAGCACGGCATCGTTCAGCCGGCCGTCTTCCTCTATTGGCAGGTCCGGCCGCGCTTGCATCAGCGCCTGGGCGAACACGCCGGTGCCGCCACCGGGCAGGGTATGGCCGTTGGCGGCATAGACCTTCACTCGCTCCATGCCGCAGGACGGCGACTTCTGCATCAGGATGTAGCCACTGATGTCGTGCGGCTGTTCGGCGATCTGCCGGCCATAGGCGGCCAGTGCATCGGTCACGTCCAGCTCGGGTCGAACGGTGCCTACCGCCCGCGGCGTTTCGGTGTCACCTACCAGCCGAATAGGCTCGCGCGGCGTACCGAGCCCAATAGCCACTTCAGGGCACACCGGCACGAATTCGAAGTGCTGTGCGAGGGTTTCGCTGCACAGACGCGATTCCTTGTGGCCGCCGTTGAAGCGCACCGGATTGCCCAGCAGGCAGGCGCTGATTCCGATCTTGGGCGTGGGGAGTGTGGTGTGCATGACGTACCTCACTTGTACAAACAGGATTGATGTACAACTTGAGGTCATCATATTGCAGGTGTTGTACAAGTCAATATCAGATGTACAAGTAAGCTGTCTTTCCTGTACAAAGTAACCGTCGAACACGTCTGGTGCCGTCGTCCCGTCTTCGCTGGAGCGATTTGGCGAGGGCCGGTCTTGATCGGAAGACGGGTCTTGAGGCGGCGAAAGGCAGGGGTGTGAGGGCTAAAGTGCTGTACGTTTTCATTCGTCTGTATAGGTGTATGCTGAATGTAGCTGTCCGTTGGGCGCGGCTGCATCGCACAGGAGCTCACCATGAATATCTTGTTGACTGGCGGTACCGGACTGATTGGCCGAGCACTTTGCCGGCGCTGGTTGGCGGAGGGGCATCGACTGTGGGTCTGGAGCCGTACGCCGGATCGCGTCGCCCGGCTGTGCGGCGCCGAGGTCCAGGGCGTTGGCAGTCTTGAACAGCTCGACAGGGTGCAGCTGGACGCAGTGATCAATCTGGCCGGGGCACCGATCGCTGATCGGCTCTGGACCAAGTCACGCAAGGCGCTGCTTTGGGATAGCCGAGTGAAGTTGACCGAGCAATTGGTCGACTGGCTGGGCAAGCGTGAGCAGAAGCCGGCCGTGCTGATCTCCGGCTCTGCAGTCGGTTGGTACGGTGACGGCGGCGAGCATCGCCTGACGGAGGCCGATCAGCCGGTCACCGCGGATTTCGCCAGCCAGCTGTGCAGCGCCTGGGAGGAGCGGGCGATGGAAGCGTCGGTGCTGGGCATCCGCGTGGCGCTGGTGCGTACCGGGCTGGTCCTCGCTCGCGACGGTGGCTTCCTGAATCGGCTGCTACCGGCTTTCAGGCTGGGGTTGGGCGGGCGTCTGGGCAGCGGCCGACAGTGGATGCCCTGGATCCATATCGAAGATCAAATCGGTCTGATTGATTTTGTTCTGCGGCAGCCGACCGCTGAAGGCCCCTACAATGCCTGCGCGCCGGCGCCGGTGCGCAACGCCGACTTCACCCGCAGCCTTGGGCGGTGCCTGCATCGGCCGACGTGCTTGCCGGTGCCGGCGGTTGTGCTGAAGGCGACCCTCGGGGAGCTGGCGGGTTTGTTGCTCGGTGGCCAGCACGCGCTGCCGAAAAAGCTGCAGGACGAAGGCTACCGCTTTCGCTTCGCCGAGCTGGATCAGGCGCTTGCCGATCTCTTGACGCATCGCTGAACGCGAGGCCCTGTGTGAAAATAGCGCGCCTGCCGCTTGGAGCCGGGCGTCAATCCTAATCATCAGTCGTTGGAAAAGTTGCATGACAGAGCAGGCGTTGTTGTTGGTCAATCTGGGTTCGCCGGCCTCCACGGAAGTCGCCGATGTACGCCGCTACCTCAACCAGTTCCTGATGGACCCCTATGTGGTCGATCTGCCCTGGCCGCTGCGGCGCCTGCTGGTTTCACTCATTCTGATCAAGCGCCCCGAACAATCGGCGCATGCTTACGCCTCCATCTGGTGGCCGGAGGGGTCGCCACTGGTGGTGCTCAGCCGACGCCTGCAGGAGGCGGTCCGTCCGCACTGGACGCAGGGACCGGTGGAGCTGGCGATGCGTTACGGCGAACCGTCCATCGAAAGCACACTGAAGCGCCTGGCGGCCCAGGGCATCACTCAGGTCACCCTGGCGCCGCTGTATCCGCAGTTCGCCGACAGCACCACCACCACGGTCATTCAGGAAGCGCGACGGGTCGTCCGCACACATGATCTGGGCGTGCAGCTGTCGATCCTGCAGCCGTTCTATGAAGAGCCCGAGTACCTCGAAGCGCTGGTGGCCAGCGCCCGTTCGCACCTTGAGCAGCCGTTCGATCACCTGCTGCTGAGTTTCCACGGATTGCCGGAGCGGCACTTGCACAAGAGCGATCCCACCGGCGCGCACTGCCTGAAGGGCGACGACTGCTGTCAGCGCGCCGAAGGTGAAGTGCTGGCCAGCTGTTACCGCGCACAGTGCATGCGTACCGCGGCGGGCTTCGCCGCTCGCGCCGGTCTGCGCGACGATCAGTGGTCGGTGTCCTTCCAGTCGCGTCTGGGCCGCGCCAAGTGGATCGAGCCGTACACCGAGACGCGACTGGACGAACTGGCCGAGCAGGGCGTCAAGAAGCTGCTGGTGATGTGCCCGGCATTCGTGTCCGACTGCATCGAGACCCTGGAGGAGATCGGCGACCGCGGGCGTGAGCAGTTCACCGAGGCCGGCGGCGACGAACTGGTGCTGGTGCCCTGCCTGAATACCCATGAAGCCTGGGTGCAGGCACTGGTCAAGCTCTGCGGCCGTGCGCCCCTCGCGCTTTGAGCCCGTGCCAGAAGGCGCCCGCCCGGGCGCCTTTTTATTGCCCGGCGGTGCCGCTCAGGCCACGTGATCGATGAACATTCGCTCGAACTCGTCCATCGCCATCGGTCTTCCGAACAGATAACCCTGAAAACGGTGACAACCGTTGCCGAGCAGCACTGTCCGCTGGGCCTCGCTTTCGACCCCTTCGGCGACGACTTCCAGCCCAAGCCCGGCTGCCAGGGCGCAGATGGCGCGTACGATGGTCAGGCTGCTGGCATCTTCGGGCAGGCCGCGAATGAAGGTCTGGTCGATCTTCAATTGATCCAGCGGCAGTTGCTGCAGATAGCTCATCGACGAATAGCCGGTACCGAAGTCGTCAATGGCGAAGCGGATGCCGTGCTGCTTGAGCTGCGTCATGCGGGCGATCGCCTCGGGCATGTTGTCCAGCAGCAGGGTTTCGGTCAGTTCGAGCTTGAGCCTGGACGGATTGGCACCGCTGCTTCGCAACAGTTCGAGCAGGTTGGCGACAAAGCTGTCCTGATAGAGCAGATGCGCGCTCAGGTTCACTGAAAGGGTAAGCCCGGCGAACGCCGGTTGTTTCTCCCAGAGTGCCAATTGTTCGCAGGCCTTGCCGAGCACCTGTTGGTCCAGCGCATGGATCAGCCCGGCGTGTTCGGCCTGGGCGATGAATGCACCGGGCGCGAGCAGCCCGCGCTGCGGATGCTGCCAGCGCACCAGTGCCTCGGCGCCGACGATGCCCGCGTGCTGTTCCAGCTGGGGCTGCAAGTGCAGGATGAACTCGCCGTTCTTCAAGCCCTGGCGGATCTCATCCTCCAGGCGCAGACGCTCCTGCACGGCCAGTTGCATGCGCGGGTCGAAGAAGCGCAAGGCGTTCTTGCCGGATATCTTGGCTTCATACATCGACATGTCGGCACGTTTCATCAGTTCGTCGCTGGTGCTGCTCTCCGTGCCGAACAGCACCACGCCGATGCTTGCGCTGCTGTAGAGACCGAGGTTGTCCATACGGTACGGTAAATCCAGCGAACTGAGCAGCTTCATGCCGATGTGTTCGGCCTGCGAGGCCGCCTGTAACGGGTCGGGGCCGAGATTCTCGAGCATTACCACGAACTCGTCGCCGCCCAGTCGAGCCACGGTATCGCTGCCGCGAACCTCTTTGTGCAGGCGCTCGGCAGCCAGGCGCAGCACCTGGTCGCCGGTCTGATGGCCATGCAGATCATTGATGTTCTTGAAGTTGTCCAGATCGATGAACATCAGGGCGCCGAGTTCGCCGTTTCGCCGGCTGGCGGCCATTGCCTGGTGCAGCCGATCCAGCAGCAGCCGACGATTGGGCAGGCCGGTGAGTGGGTCATAGAAGGCGAGGTTGTGAATACGCTCTTCGGCCGCCTTGCGATCGGTGATGTCGGTGAAGGCGGCCACATAGTGCGTCACCTCGCCAAGGGAATTGCGCACAGCGCTGATCGTCAGCCACTCGGGATAGATCTCGCCGCTCTTGCGCCGATTCCAAACCTCGCCTTCCCAGGCCCCGGTCGTCTCGATGCTGGTCCACATCGCCCGGTAGAACTCGCGGCCGTGCTTGCCGGAAGCGAGCAGGGCGGTAGTGTTGCCAATGGCTTCTTCGGGTGTGAAGCCGCTGATACGCGTGAAAGCGCCGTTGACGCGCAAAATCCGGTTCTGCGCGTCGGTGATGAGCATGCCTTGCTGGGACTCGAAGGCAATCGCCGCAATCCGCCGCTCCAGTTCGGTGTTGAACAGCTCGGTGATGTCGCGGCTCAGCCAGACCACCGCGCGCTTGTATCCTGGCGGTTGCTCCAGAGGCAGCGCACGGCCTTCGAACACGCGCTGACCCACCCGTGTCGGCAGGCTGTATTCCATTAGTTGAGGCGTGTCGCTTTCGAGCGTCTGCTGGATGAAGTCAAGAAAGCGCTGCTGCTCTGCCTCTGGCATCACTTCTTGCACCTTCTTGCCGCGCAGCCGGATGGCGTCGCCATACAGCAGGTTGCGTTCGGAGCAGATGACCTCCAGGCAATGGCCGTCCTCGTCGACCACCAGCAGCGGATCGGGGATTGCCTGGCCGATGGCGCGCAGCCGCGCTTCGCTCAGCCTGAGTGCCTGTTCGATCTGGCTGCGTTCGAGCAGGTCCTTGAGCAGTACGCCGAGGATTGCGGTCGCGAGGGGCAGAGCCAGCAGTACCGGCACGGCGATTTCTCGCACCGCAGCGGGCCCGAGGTCGCCGGGTGCCATCAACGCTACCAGCGCCAGCACACCCAGATGCAGCAGCACGCCGAAGGCGAGCAGCTGCCAGAAGCCGATGCCGAACAGGCGCTTGCGATACGCGCAGCAGTAGGCCAGCCCGAGCGCGATCGGCAGCAGAATATTGGCGATTCCCGGGACTACGCCGGGCCCACCAAGCCACAGGCGATAGGCGGCCGCCAGCGTGCCGGCGATGGCAGCCACCAGTGGCCCGCCAAACAGGCCGGCCATGCTCAGCACCACGGTGCGCGCGTCGAGAATGATGCCGGTCTCGCTGACGCTGGTCATCAGCATGCCGATGATGCAGGCACTGCCGAACCAGAGCCCGGCAAGCAATTGTGCAGAGAGCTGACCGCTCCGGTTCCAGCTGCGGGTGGTGAACGCGAGCAGCCAGCAGAGAGCGAGCAGCATGACCGCGTTTTGTACAACGGAATTTAGGGTCAAGACATCATCCTAGGGTATGCATACCCACATCAGGATTGGTGAAATGGCTATCTGCCATTATTCCACAGTCAAGCGACCGGACGGTAACTGGGAGAAAGGGCGCGGGGCGCGCTGCGGGCGCGGCGCGCCGGGAGGGGCGTGTGTGGGTGGTTCAGGCCTGACCGAGTTGGGCCTTGAGTTCGCGGATCTCTGCCTCGAGCGCTTCGACCCGCTGTAGTGCGTCCACCTCGGCGGTGACGTCCTTCTGGATGCCGATAAAGTAGGTCAGCTGATCGGCCTCGTTGAACACCGGCGTGATGGAAAGCTCATTCCAGAATGGTGTGCCGTCCTTGCGGTAGTTGCGGATGATCTGACGGCACGGCTGGTTGTTCTTCACCGCCTCGCGGATGGCCTGCAGGCCCGGCTGGTCGCGGTCGTCGCCCTGCAGGAAGCGGCAGTCGCGGTAGAGGATATCGTCCACCGCGTAGCCGGTCAGCCGCTCGAACGCCGGGTTGGCGTAGATCAGGATGTTGTCGTCGCCCTCCTGCTCGGCGACCACGATTCCATCGTTGGAGGCTTCGATAACCAGTTGCAGCAGCTTGGCGTTGATCATGTGGCGACATCCTGAAGGGTCATGCGGCGCATTCTAGAACAACTTGACCCAATCAGTGCCCTGCCATGCGGCTCGTTCAATCACCGCGCTTGCGGAAAAACAGCGTGACCTGGCCCACCTCAACGCCGAACTTGCTCATGAACGAACGGTTGGCCAGCGTGTTTTCGTCGATCAGGTACATCCAGTCGTTCAGGTGTACGTCGTAAACCTTGCCATCCACCGGCAGGCTGAGTATGTAGCGCCAGCGCAGGGTATTGCCGGCCACTTCACCAACGGCTTCGCCGACGACGTCTGCGGCCGTGCCGCGCCAGTGTCCGGGGCGTTCCTCGGTCAGGGTCCAGACGCGTTGCTGGGTGGTGCCGTCGCTGTAGCGGAACTGTTCGTCGAGGATCAGCTTGTCGCCATCAAGGCTGCCTTCGATCTCGACATGGAAGCGCTTGACCACCTCGCCGGAGCGCTTCTGGAACATGCCCCAGGCATCCACCGTGCCGACGAAGTACCGGCGCAGATCCAGCTGCGGTTCCTCGTTGCGGTAGTGTTCGACGTCGACGGCGGTGCAGCTGAGCAACATCAGGCAGCAAGCCAGGATCAATAGCTTTTTCATGGTTGCGTTTCTCCGCAGGGCAGGGATGTGAGCAGCCGCGCCGCCAGCAGCTTCAGCAGGCAGGGCAGGCCGGCGTAGACCAGCGCAAGGTTCCAGCCGGCCGCAATGCCCGGTTGGTAGTCGCTTAGCGCCAGCAATGGCAGAGCGAGACCGGCGAGTGCCAGCGCCAGCTTGGCGAGAAAGCTCCACAGGCCGAAGTAGGCAGCGGTCGAGTCGCGCTCATCGACCGGGATGATGTCGGCCAGCAGTGCCGGTGGCAGCGCCAGGTCCGCCCCGAGGGCGAGGCCGGAAAGGATGCATACCGCCCCGTAGGCCCACGCGGAACCGGGTTCCAGCAGCACCGCCCAGATAAACGCGGCGCAGGCGGTGAGCATGCCGATCCGCCAGCTGCGTCGTTTGCCGATGCGATCGGCCAGGCGGGTCCAGAGTGGAAGGCCAAGGGCGCCACTGACGAAGTAGAGCGCCAGGAAGAGTCCGGTCAAGCGAGCCAGTTGCAGGCGATCAGCAATGAAGAAAAGCGCCAGCGTGGCGGGAATTGCCACGGCGACCGCATTGATGAAATACACGCCCGCCAACCGTCGAAAGGCCGGGTTGCGCAATGGCTGTCGCCAGTTGCCAGTATCGGCGCGTACGGCTCGCTGCGGTCGAGGCGCGGCGAACAGCAGCGCTCCGGTGCCGATGTAAAGCAGTACGGCGAAGGTCACCGCGAACGCAGCGAGCCCGGTCGCCATGCCGTATCGATTCGCTATCGCGCTCGGCAGCACGCTGGCCAGCACCACGCCGAAAAGCCCGGCGCCTTCGCGCCAGGCGGCGACCCGGGTCCGGGTGTTGGGGTGATCGGATAGCCGGGCGCCCCAGGCCAGATAGGTGATGTTGACCAAGCTGTGCAAGGTGTAGGTGAGTGCCAGCAAACCACCCAGCCATGCGGCGAGCGCGAAGGTGCCAAGGCCGCCCGGTGGAATCAGCAGGGCCGCCATAGCCAGGCTCAGCAGCGCGGCGGCAGCAGCGAGCAGGGCGGTCCAGCCGCGCGGCGAGCGGCGATCGATCAGGCGACCGAGCCAGGGGTCCTGCACGGTGTCCAGCAGCCGCGCTAGGAACAACACGGCACCGGTCAACGTGAGCCCAAGCCCGAGGTCCGCTGCATAGAAATTCGGCACCAGTACGTAGATCGGCAGCATGGCCATTGCCAACGGCAGGCCGAGTACGCCGTACGCTGCCAGCGCCCTGTTCTTCACGGCTCACCCAGCAGGTTGCGCCGCAGTTTCTGGTCGCGGCTGCGTGGATCGAGCCAGATGGCGAAGAAGGCATCGGCGAACAGCGGATCCGCCACCTCGTGATGTAGGCGGTCGTTGACGTAGAACCGACAGCCCTGGCCGGGCAGGTAGACCCCGGTGATGCGTTCGCCCGGCGTGACGTCGACGAAGGCCTGCTGCATCTCGACACGCCACTGGCGAAGCTGCGTGGAGTCGAGCGTTGCGCCGGCCAGCCTCTGGATTTCTTCCAGACTGGTACGAACGAAGTCGTCACGGCTGATGGCGCGGTGGTAGGTCAGTTCCAGGGCGAAGGGCGTCTGCGGTCGCAGCGGGCTCGTGGGGCTCCACAGTCGTGCATCGTAGATGCGAAAACCGAAGAAGCGCAGCTGGCCTTCGCCCACCAGCCGGGCGTCGGGCAGCACCTCGCGCCAGCTGGCTGACGCGACGGCGGGCAGCAGCCACAGCGTGCAGAGCAGGGCGATCAGCGGGCGGCGGCTCATGGCACGGACTCAGCGGCTTCCCGCCAGGGTTATCGATACCGAGTCGGCGAAGCGCAGCGCATGGGGCTTGTCGACTTCCACCTCGGCACAGCACACCGCTGGGTGCACCATCACCAGGTCGAGGATTTCCTGGGTCATGCGCTCGAGCAGCGCGAAACGGTTCTGCTCGACATGACGAATGATCGATTTGGTGATGGTGCGGTAGTTGAGCGCCTGCTCGATGTCGTTTTCACGCACCGCCTCTACGGCGCCGTAGAGAATCGTCAGATTGATCAGCACATCCTGTCGGTTGAGGATCTCGTCCTCGTTGATGCCGATGTATGTACGCAGGCGCAGGTCCTTTACGCGAATGCGCGCCATACCGGGTTCCAGGCGCGGCATCACTGGCCCCGCCCGATCAGCTGGAGGAATTCCATGCGTGTGTTGCAGGAGCTGCGGAAGGCGCCGAGCATCACCGAGGTGTTCATCACCGAGTTCTGCTTCTCGACGCCGCGCATCATCATGCACATGTGCTTGGCCTCGATGACCACCGCGACGCCAGCCGCGCCGGTGACTTCCTGGATGGCCTCGGCGATCTGGCGGGTCAGGTTTTCCTGGATCTGCAGGCGGCGGGCGAACATGTCGACGATCCGCGCGACCTTCGACAACCCGAGCACGCGGCCGGTAGGGATGTAGGCCACGTGTGCCTTACCGATGAAAGGCAGGATGTGGTGTTCACACAGCGAGTAGAGCTCGATGTCCTTGACGATCACCATCTCGTCATTGTCCGAAGCGAACAGCGCGCCGTTGACGATTTCCTCAAGGCTGCGCTGGTAACCACCACACAGGTATTGCATGGCCTTGGCCGCGCGCAGCGGGGTGTCGCGCAGGCCTTCACGCTCCGGGTTCTCGCCGAGGCCGGACAGTATTTCGCGGTAGTGACCAGATAGATCGTTCATGACGAATTCCTTTGTGAAACGCGCTTGCGTTGGTGGGCGCGCTTGGAAGCGAAGCGCTGGTGCCGATAAAGCTATACGAAGATATAATCTTGTACAACTAAATGTATAGGAATACGCTGCGCTTCAACGAGCATAAGCCTAGGGGCGGGCATCCCAGCGCTGCCTGCACCGGCCTGCGTTGTGCAAATCGGGAGATCTGTAAAGGAATCGGCGGTGAAGAAGCTATCCAGGTTCGGGTTGTGTTTAGCGCTGCTCAGGGGAAAAGTCGCACGGGTCGAGCTGCATGGCTTGCGTTGCTGCGGATACAGCGTCTGGGTGATCGACCGACAGGGCCAGCGACGGCAGTTTGCCGAAGGTGAGCGTAGCGTCTGGCCTGATCAGGGCAGCCTGAAGCGGGTTTTGCGCGGCGTGGGTGTGCGTGAAGTCTATTGGCGTCAGGTGGTCAGCCATGACGAGATGATCGGTCGCCCCGGTTGCAGTGAGCCCGAGGCAGGTCTGCCGGTGCCGTTGCGTGCAGAAGGTTAGTCCAGCTTGTCGGCTCTCCCCGACATCTCATGCGGTTTGCCGGCAAGATTGCATTGCGTGCCGCAGCGGCTGGCACCGTCGGGATGCGGCAGCCAGTCCAGGTGCGGTCTCGCCAGGCTGAACAGCCAGTAGGCCAGCAGTAGCAATGGGCGCAGTGGCCGCCAACCGAGCGGGGCGGCCCAGACGCCATGCCCGGCCAGCCGCCAGCTCCAGTAGGTCGCGTCGACGCCGGTCAGCCACTGGCCGCTGGCGCTGCGTGCATGCAGGCGCCGCTGTAGCTGGTTCAGCTCGCACCCGAGGCCGTCCGGGTTGAAGTCCGGTGCACTGATATCCACCAGCAGGAGCTTCGCGGGGTCTGCCTGGCGCTCCAGCCAGCGCACCTCGCGCGCGCAGAGCGGGCAGCTGCGATCAACGAAGAGCGTCAGCGGCAAATCGGGCGACATTTCATCGCATCTCACGTTTGTACAATGTTTGTAGAGGGTATGTCGGGAAACGCTGAGTTACAATCGCTGCACTCTTTTCGAACGAGCCGCCCTCATGACCGATTCTTCCGGCGCTTCGACCCTCGCTGCCAATGCCTTCAATCAGCAGGACCTGTTCCCCATACGCGAGGTTTCGCGACTGACCGGTGTCAATCCGGTCACGTTGCGGGCATGGGAACGTCGCTATGGCCTGATCCGGCCTACCCGCACCGATAGTGGCCATCGTCTCTACTCGATGGCCGACGTGGAGGCGGTGCGCAGCATCCTCGCCTGGACCGAGCGAGGCGTGGCGGTCAGCAAGGTCGGTAGCATCCTCGCCCGCAGTGCGGCTGGGCGTGATGCCGACGAGCCGGTCGTCGCGGCGAACAACGAGTGGGGCGAGTGGCAGGAGCAGCTGCGCGAGGCGGTAAGCAGCTTCGATGAGACTCGTCTGGAGCAGCTCTACGGTCAGATTTTCTCCACCTATCCGCCGACGGTGGTGTTTCAGGATGTGCTGCTGCCTATCTGGCAGGAGCTGCTTTTGCGACAGGACGAGTTCGGCCGCACCAGCGAGTGGCTGTTTCTCGATGCGTTCCTGCGGGCCCGCGTACTGCAACGCTTGCAACTCTCACGTATTCACTCTGCCGAGCGCGTCCTGCTCGCAGCCATGCCGGGGCAGGGCCGCGAGTTGGAACTGCTGGTCACCGGGTTGATGCTGAGTGGCGACAGCCTGGCTGTCAGCGTGTTGCCCATTGGCCAGCCCCTTGAGGAACTGGCGCTGGTCTGCGACAAGATGAAACCGCAGGCATTGGTGCTGTTTTCCAACGTTCCCCATCGCGAAGCGCAGTTGCGTCAGCTCAACAAGCTGTCGCTCGGTATCGATTGCCCGCTGGCGCTGGCTGGCGAGGCGGCTGAGCTGGCCCGTGAAGCCCTGACCGGATCACCGATAGCCTGCCTGGGCAACTCCGGCAAGCTGATGCAACGGCGGCTACGGCAGTTCCTTGCCGGCCAGCTGGATACCTGATCGCTACGAGCGCGTTCCGCGCCCAGGGTGAACCATGACTGCGAGCGGCCTGCCGACCTCCTTACCTCCCGAGCGAGTGACGCTGCCCGGCGAGTTGCAGCTGGGATTCATCGCGCTACCAACCGGCAGCCAGGCCGCCGCGCTGGTGCGTGTGCACGCCGGCTCGCATGACGCGCCCGAACAGTACCCGGGATTGGCGCACTTTCTCGAGCACCTGCTATTTCTCGGCAGTGAAGCCTACCCGCAGGATCGGAGCCTGATGCCTTTCGTGCAGGGCTGTGGCGGCCAGCTGAATGCGTCGACGCGCGAGCGGCACACCGATTATTTCTTCCAGGTCCCCGCCGATGCGTTTGGCGAGGCGCTCAAGCGATTGCTCGAAATGCTGGCCCGTCCGCTGCTCGACCCGGCGGCGCAATTACGTGAGCGGGAAGTCCTGCAAGCGGAGTTCCTCGCGCGCGGCCGCGACCGGGAAACCCTCAGCGATGCCGCAATCGGTACCGCGCTGGAATCGCACCCGTTCAGCGCTTTTCACGCCGGCAATCGCGAAACCCTGCCCGTGGAAGAGCCGGCTTTCCAGCAGGCACTGCGCGACTACCATCGACGCTTCTATCATGCGGGGCAGATGGAGCTGCTGGTCGCGGCGCCGTGCAGCATCGAGGTCTTGCAGGCCTATCTCGACTGCAGCGAATGCCGGCTGCCCGCTGCGCCGCCGGTCCGGCGAACGGTCCCTCCACTGCCCGCCGGTTGCGGTGCCTCGCTGAGGCTGATGGTCACCAACGCTCGTCCTTGCCTGATTCTGGCGTTCTCGCTGGACCAGATGCCGGATGCAACCTGCGTGGCGCTGGATCTCCTTGGCACCTGGCTGACATCACAGGCGCCCGATAGCCTGCTGGCCACGCTGCGCGAGACAGGCTGGTGCGAAACGGCGACGTTGCGCGTGCCTTACTGGCATGAAAATCAGGGCGTGATCAGCCTGGAGTTGCAGCTGACCGGCCAAGGCATGGCCGCCCGTGCGCAGATCGTCGCGGCGGTCCGCGAATGGCTGTGCTTCATGACCGAGCAGGCTGACTGGGGCAGGCTCTGGGATGACTTCGTGCGTATCCGCGAACGAGGCCTGCTGGTCAAGGAGCCCTTGGCGCGCCTGCGCTACTGGATCGATCCCGCTGCCTGGCGACCAACCATCGAGAGCGCTGGCGTGCAGCGCGCGTTCGTGGCCCTGGGCTCACGGTTGCAGAGCCAGCCGCCAATCGTGCTGACAGTTACCGACGGGGCCGATGGGCAACAAATTGACTGTTCCGCTGCGCATGGCGGCTTCACCCTGGCGCTGGGGCACGAGCCGCTGCCGGAGATGGAGCCGCGCACCTGGCCCTGGCGCCTCCCCGCGGCCAATCGCTGGCTGACGGAGCGACCGACGCCACGCGTGGCATCGGTATTGCCGCCGAGCTTGTGCTGGCTGGAACCTGCCGCTGATTCAGGGGGGCAGGCTGCGCTTTACCTTCGCTGGCGCTTTGCCCCGCACGCTCCTGGCGAGTGTCTTTGGCACATAGTGCGGTCGGCGTTGCGGCCCTACCTTGCGGCTGCGGTGCAGGCAGGGGTGGAGGTGCGCTTCGAAGACTTTGGCCGCAGCTGGTGTCTGGCGCTGTTCGGCTATGCCGAAGCGCTGCCACTCGTGCTGCAAGACCTGCTTCCGGTACTGCGGGCGCCTTCGCCGGATGCCGTGCGCGAAGGCCTACGCCTGTTCGATGAGGCCCGGTCGCCTTCCGCCGACGAGCTCCTGATTCGCCAACTGATGCGGCGTCTGCCACTACTGCTGGAGCGGACTGCAAACGAAAGTGGGGTAGCCGAAGGCGAGGCCGATCTCGCCGGCGCCTGGCGGCATGCGCACTGGGATGCTTTGGTCATGGGGCTGCCCGCAGCGCTGAGTGGGCCGCTGCAGGATGTTCTGCAAGCGCTGCCAGGCGTGCCCGAGGTCGCTGTCGTAGGTGCGCTAGGAGACACTTCCGCGCGCTACCTCTGGTCTCGCTTCGGCGACCCTGGCGAGGAAACCGCGCTGGTGCTGTTCTGTCCGTTGCCGACACGCTCAATCGCCATCGAGGCCGGCTGGCGGCAGCTGGCCCTGCTGATGGAAGGGGCGTTCTTTCGCCGCTTGCGTAGCGAATTGCAGCTGGGCTACGCGGTGTTCTCCGGCTTCCGTCAGTTCGGTGAGCACGCCGGTATCGTTTTCGCCGTGCAATCGCCGACGGCTTCGGCTGCGGAAATTCTGCGGCACATCGAGGAGTTTCTCTGCTCCTTCGACGACGCCCTGGACTCTGCCGGGGCAGACGCGCTCGCGTCTGGCGGTGACTCGGCAGGCGGCTCGACCCAGGATTTGCGTCGCCGCGCCGAGGATAACTGGCAAGCCCAACTGGCCGGGTTGGGTCCGGAGCATCCGGCTGCTGTCGCCGCCGCGATGAAGACGCAGGAGCTCCGGGACATCGCCGCACAGCTGCAGGCGCTGCGCAGTGCCGCAGGCGGTTGGCGAGTCATTGCCAACACCGATGCGCCGGATGCGCGCTGGCTACAGCGCTGATATCAGCTCGTCTCTCTTTCCGTCGATTCAGTTCATCGCCACTGCATGGCAGTCGGTGTCCGGCACTGCTTTGGGTGTAAGACCCATGGTTCGTTCGGTGGGTGTGGGGGAGGGCATGCTTTGCGCGCAAGACCAGGACCGCGGCGAAAGTACTAGCCTTTCGCCGCTATCGCAGCGTATGGGGACGCCGAGACCGTTTCGATAATCGCCTCCGACACGACCCCTACGTCGTCCATAAGCGGAGAGCGCCATGCACAACAACAAAAAAGCCACTAGAACACTGCTGCCGCTGGCCCTGGCCAGTGCCGTCGCCATGTCGATCAGCCAGACTGCCCTGGCCGAGATCGTGCTGTACGATCAGAACGACATGACCTTTTCGACCGACGGCTACTTCAACACCTTCTACGTCAACAGTGATGTGGACCGCACCGGTGATCAGTTTGATCGCAAGCAGTCGCGGGTAAAGATGGGCTTCCTGCCTAATTACATCGGCTTCAATTTTGGCAAGCAGATCGACGATTTGAAGCTCGGTGGTCGCTCGTCCTTCTGGGTGACCATCAACGATAGCGATACCAATGGCACCGCCACAGCAATTGACGTTCGTCAGTTCTACGGCACCGCATCGAACGAGCAGTGGGGCGAAGTGCTGTTCGGTAAGGATTTCGGCCTGTTCGCCCGCTCCAACATCCTGCTCGACGAGATGCTCACCGGCTACGGCCAGGTCAGCGACGTGCTCGGCCTGGTCGATTTTGGGGGCGTATCCTTCGGCAACATTGGCACCGGCTACCCGTACCCGTTCCCGACCTCGCAGATCACCTACCGCTCGCCGGTAATGAACGGCCTGCGTATCGCCGCAGGCATCATGGATCCGGTGGATACTACCGACGATGCAAGCACTGCGTTGGATGAGGCCTATCAGGAAGCACCACGCTTCGAAACCGAAATCACTTACCAGTTCGACCTTGGCGGCACCCAGTTCTACACCTGGGTCAACGGCATGCAGCAGAGCTCGGACAATACCGACAGCACAGTCGAGGAGGTCGACTCCAAGGGCGTCGGCTACGGCGTGCAGGCGAAGATGGGCAATCTTTCCCTGACCGCCTCGGGCTTCCAGGCCGAAGGCATCAACCCGTTCTACACCAACAACGCTGGCGAGGCGCAGCTGCGCGAAGTTGACAGCGACGGCTACCTGCTGCAAGGCTCCTATCGTTTCGGCAAGAACCGCGTGGCGCTGTCCTACGGCAAGACCAAGGATGACGGCAATGGGCTAGGCACCGCAGCTGACTATGAAACCCGCGGTATCGCGCTGTTCCACGACGTCAACGACAATCTGAAGCTGGTCGCCGAGCTGAACCAGCTCGAGATTGAAGGCAAGGACACCGACCGGTTTGACGAAGAAACCCGCACCTTCGCAGTGGGTGCCGCGCTGAGCTTCTAAGCTGAGTACAGGGCGCGGATGGCAGCCGAACCGTAGGTCGCGTCATCCGTTGCGATGCAGTGGTAGGTACGTTGATCGTCCCCACGCCCTCGATGCAGAGCAACCGCTGCATCCTGAAAGGCTGGCCCCCGCGAGGGGGTCAGCCTTTTTTCGCTATCTGACAGGCTGAGACGAGCACTGTCGACAGCGGAACTGTTGCTAGCCCGCGTTGTTTCGTCGCGATGCTACCTAGGCAGGCCTTTACCGGTACTCAAGTAGCATTTTCGGGCCATATGCCCTGGCCAAGAATGGGGTCATCCGATTCAGGTGGTGCGGGGTATCGTGCGTGACCGAACAACAAGGCGAAGTTATCCGCACCGCGATGTCCGAGGCTCGGCTGCCCGAGACGGTGGCCCAGGACCTGGCGCGCCAGCTGATGCATCCGCATCTGGGCTTCGTGCTGTTCTTCTGTTCGGCAGAATACGATCTTCCGGCGCTGGGCGATGCACTGCGCCAGTACTTCGGCGGTGTGCGTCTGGTCGGTTGCACCTCGGCGGGCGAGATCACCTCCCAAGGATACGGCCGCAGCTGCGTGACGGCGGTCGGCTTCGACCATCGGAGCTTTTCCATCGCCTGCGAGCTGATAGACGAGATGGATCGCTTCAGCCTGATCGAGGCGCAGCAGCTGGTGGAGCGTCTGGGCAGTGACTGTCGCAGCAACTCGCTGGCGCCGATCAAGGATCACAGCTTCGCGCTGACGCTGCTCGACGGACTGTCAAGCCGCGAGGAGGTGGTGCTGTCCGCGCTCAGCGCGGCCTTCGGCAGCATTCCGCATTTCGGCGGTTCGGCCGGCGACGACAATCATCTGAGCGACACCTACGTCTATTACGACGGCCGCTTCTACAGCGGTGCGGCCATCGTGGTGCTGATCAACACCTGGCTGGATTTCGAGGTGTTCACCACTCACCACATCCTGCCGCTCGAAGACAAGCTGGTGGTGACCCGCGCCGACAGTACCAGTCGACGGGTCTACGAGCTGAACGCCGAGCCGGCCGCCGAGGAATACGCACGGCTGATCGGCGTGCCGGTCAGCGATCTCGATCATCGGCTGTTCGCCGCCCATCCGCTGGCGGTGCGAATCAATGAGCACTACTACGTGCGTTCGATTCAGAAGGTCAACGAGGACATGAGCCTGACCTTCTATTGCGCCGTGGAGAACGGCATCGTGCTGACCGCCATGGAGCCGGGGCCGCTGATGCCGAACCTGGAAGCGTTATTTGAGCGACTGGAACAGCGCCTCGGCCCACCGCTGCTCACGATCGGCTGTGATTGCTTCCTTCGCCGCCTGGAAATCGAGGCCAACGATACCAGCGAACAGACCTCGGCTTTTCTCCGACGCCAGCAGGTGATCGGCTTCAACACCTACGGAGAGCAGTTCAATGGCATGCATATCAACCAGACCTTCACCGGCGTCGCCATTGGCCGACCGGGAGGCCGGGCAGGTCGCTGAGCTGCTGGCGCGCCAGGCCGAACTCGAGCGCGAAAACCTCAAGCTCAAGCGCATCAACGCCGCGCTGATCGAACGCGTCGAATCCAGCGGTGCCGGCCGCGATGCCTCCTACGCCGCCTTCCAACACTCCGTGGAACTGGCCGAGCAAGTGCGCGAGCGCACCGATGCGCTGAATCAGGCGATGGCCGAGCTCAAGGGCAGCAACCAGCTGCTCAGCGATGCACGGTTGCGCGCGGAAACGGCGCACCAGCACCTGGTCGATGCCATCGAGAGCATTTCCGATGCGTTCGTGTTGTTCGACCGCGACCAGCGCATCGTCCTGTTCAACCGCCGCTTCAAGTCGCTATGGACGCGCACGCGCGCGCGCATCAACGCCGGTACGCGGCTGGCAGAGGTGCGGCGGCTGGCGGAAAGCACCGGGCTGATCGTCGAGGAGCATCGCGGCAAGGGCGATGAGCCCACGGTGTACCGCCTGAACAACGGGCGCTGGGTGCAGGTCAGCGAGCGCCCGACCCGCGAAGGCGGCCTGGTGATTCTCTACACCGACATCACCGAGGTGAAGGTCAGCGAAACCATGCGCCGCGAGCAGGCGCTGGCGCAGAAGTCGCGGCTGCTGCAGCGTGCGGTGGACAACCTGTCCCAGGGCGTGGCGATGGTCAGCGCCGAGGGTGCACTGGAGCTGTGGAACCGGCGCTTCCTCGAACTCTGCGGGCTGGCGCCGATCGAGGCACATCGGCCGTTCGAGGAGGTCATGGCCGACAGCGAGCTGACCCTGCTCACACCCAACAGCCGTGACGCCCGCGGCCGGCCGATTCGCGAGCTGGAACAGCGCCTGTTCGACGGCCGCGTGCTGGAAATTCGTACCCACGCGCTGCCCACTGGCGGCTTCGTCAATACCTTCACCGACATCACCGAGCGTTACCGCCATGCCGAGGCGCTGCGCGAGAGCGAGCGTTGGATTCGCCTGATCACCGACCATGTGCCGGCGTTGATCGCCTATGTGTCGGCCGATCTCACCTATGAATTCACCAACAAGGTCTATGAGGAATGGTATCGCTGGCCCAGCGACGGCATGCTCGGCCAGTCGCTGCGCGAGGTGCACAGCGGTGAGCATTGGCGGCAACTGGAGCCGTACATCGACCGGGCATTGTCGGGCGAAAGCGTCAGCTTCGAGATGGCCGAGCGCAACCATGCCGGCCAGCAGCGCTACATGCTGCGCTCCTACGTGCCGAACCGGCAGGCCAATGGCGAGGTGGCCGGCATCTTCGTGCTGATTCAGGACATCACCGACCGCCGGCGCACCGCCGAGGCGTTGCACCAGGCCTATCAGAATCTCGAACAGCGGGTGCGTGAGCGCACTGCCGAGCTGACCAGCCTCAACGACCAGCTGCTGCGCGAGATCGACGAGCGCAGCCATGTCGAGGCGCGGCTGCGCGAAGCCAAGCGCGAGGCGGAAGTGGCCAACCTGTCCAAGACCAAGTTCCTTGCCGCGGTCAGTCATGACCTGCTGCAGCCGCTCAATGCCGCGCGGCTGTTCACCAGCGCCTTGCTGGAACAGCCGGGCACGTCCAGCGGCGGGCTAATCCGCAACATCAGCAATTCACTGGAGGACGTGGAAAACCTGCTCGGCACGCTAGTGGATATTTCCAAGCTGGATGCCGGCGTGATCAAACCGGATATCGCCCCGTTCGCTGTCAGTGAGCTGCTGGAAAACCTGGCCATGGAGTTTCGCCAGATCGCCGGGGCCGAGCAGCTGCAGCTGGACTTCATTCCCTGTTCGGCGCTGGTGCGCAGCGATATCCAGTTGTTGGCGCGCATCCTGCGCAATCTGCTGACCAACGCGATTCGCTACACGCCCAACGGACGCGTGCTACTGGGCTGTCGCCGGCACCGGCAGAGCCTGTCCATCGAGGTCTGGGATACCGGCGTCGGCATCGCCTCGGACAAGCTCGAGGAAATCTTTCAGGAGTTCAAGCGCGGGGAGGGCGTGCGACCGAATCAGGATCGCGGCCTCGGTCTGGGTCTGGCCATCGTCGACAAGATCGCGCGCATGCTCGGCCATCGCATCCGGGTCAGTTCGCATCCGGGGCGAGGCTCGTGCTTCGCCATCGACGTACCGCTGGCCAAACGCGCGCCCAAGGCGAGGCCGGAGCCGAGCACTACGGAGCTGGTGCTGCAGCGGCTGCAGGGCGCCCGGGTGTGGGTGCTGGATAACGACACGGCGATCTGTGCGGGTATGCGCACGCTGCTGGAAGGCTGGGGCTGCAAGGTGATCACGGCGCTGTCCGAGGAAGACCTGGCGCGGCAGGTTGACAACTTCCACGCCGAGGCCGATCTGATGATCGCCGATTACCACCTGGACAACGGCCACACCGGCATTGACGTGGTGGCTACCGTCAATGCGCGGCGCGCCAGCCCGCTCCCGGCCTTGATGATTACCGCCAACTACAGCAACGAGCTCAAGCAGCAGGTCCGCGAGCTCGGCCATATGCTGATGCACAAGCCGGTGCGGCCGATGAAACTGAAGACCGCCATGTGCCATATGCTCGAGCACGGTACGGCAAGCTAGGGACAGGGATGATCAGCGCAGTGTTGCGCGCCTGATCCGCGGCAAAGGACTTGGCTTTAGCGCGACCATATCCCGCGTCCCGGTAGCCGCTCGCGATCGTGTGGACGATCCAGGCCGAGCAGTGGCCCTTGCGGGACGATCCCGTTGGCGTTGATCTGCCGGTGGCTGGCGTAGTAGTGGTTCTTGATGTGGGTGAAATCCACGGTCTCGGCAATCCCCGGCCACTGGTACAGCTCGCGTAGCCAGTTCGACAGGTTCGGATAATCCTCGATACGGCGCAGATTGCACTTGAAATGGCCGTGATACACCGCATCGAAGCGGATGATGGTGGTGAACAGGCGCCAGTCGGCTTCGGTCAGGTACTCCCCGGTCAGGTAGCGCTGCTTGCCCAGGCGTCGTTCCAGCCAGTGGAGCTCGCGGAACAGGTCGTCGAAGGCTTCCTCGTAGGCGTCCTGAGTCGTGGCGAAACCTGCGCGGTAGACCCCGTTGTTGATCGCCGGATAGATCCGCGCATTCAGTGCGTCGATTTCGCCATGCAGCGCCTCCGGGTAGAAATCCAGCGTAGAGCCGGTCAGCTCGTCGAACGCGTCATTGAAGATGCGGATGATCTCGGCCGACTCGTTGTTGACGATGCACTGGCGCTCGCGATCCCACAGAACGGGAACGGTGACCCGGCCCGAGTACTTCGGATCGTCACGGCTGTAGCGCTGATGCAGGTAGTCGAGGTCGTCCAATGCGTCGCCGCTGGAGCCGGTGGACTTGTCGAAGGTCCAGCCGTGCTCGGCCATCAGCCAGCTGACCACCGAGACATCGATCAGCGGCTCGAGGCCCTTGAGCTTGCGGTAGATCAGCGTGCGGTGCGCCCATGGACAGGCGAGTGAAACATAGAGATGGTAGCGACCTGCCTCGGCCTTGAAGCCACCCTGGCCGTCGGGCCCGGGCGCGCCGTCGGGGGTGACCCAGTGCCGGCGCTTGGCCTGTTCGCGTTCGAATTTGCCGTCGCGGCTTGCGTACCAGCGGTCGTGCCACTGGCCATCGATCAGTAGTCCCATGGTGCCCTCCTGTTACGGAATAGGAGGCCAGTCTAGGAAGCATCGTTCGATCGATGTGACCGAATGGCGGGTTAATCCTATCGCTTAAATCGATGAATGGCGGCTGTGCCAGTAATCACGCGCTTGCTCGAAAGCTGCGTCCCGTGTCGCGCCAAGGCCTCGCAGAGCCAGGGCCATGGTGGCGATCACGGCGAGTTCGCCATAGGCATCTTCTTCGCGTCCTTCCCACACGGCCAGTAGCTGCCGAGGGTCCAGCTGGTCCGGTTTCACATGGCGGCGCTCCGACAATGCCGGCCATTCTTCGTCCCAGGGCAGCCCGCCAGTGGTGCCGTAAAGATGGGAGATATTGTCCGGATTCATCTCGACCTCACCGCCTTCGCCCTTGATGACGATGGCGTGGTCGCCGAGCAATGTGCTGGCCTGGCGATGGGTATCCTGATAGCCGGGATGGAAGATGCTCTGCAGCCCGCAACGCGCACCCAGCGGGTTGAGCAGGCGCGCCAGCGAGTGGATTGGCGAGCGCAGGCCGAGCAGGTTGCGCATGTCGATCATGCGTTGCAGCACGGGCATCCAGGCACCCAGCGGAATGAACGCGAGATTGCTTTGGTCCAGTGCAGCGCTGACCTGATGCCAGTTCTCGCAGCCACGGATGCCCAGCAGCTCAAGCTGCTGTTCGCTGTAGATGCGCCCGGCGGTGTGGGCGCCACCGCCGTGCATGAGGATGCGCACGCCGTTGGCTGCCAGGCACTTGGCTGCCAAGAGATACCAGGGCAGGTGGCGCTTCTTGCCGGCGTAGCTTGGCCAGTCGAGGTCGACGGCCATCGTCGGTGCCTGCACCCGTTCGCGTACCGCTTCGGTGAAGCCGGCCAGCTCGTCGGCGCTTTCCTCCTTGTGCCGCAGCAACATGAGGAAAGCACCGAGCTGGGCCTCCTCGACCTTGCCGTCGAGCAGCATGCCCATGGCTTCGCGGGCTTCTTCACGCGTCAGGTCGCGGGCGCCACGCTTGCCTTTGCCAAGGATGCGCACATATACGGCGAATGGGTGTTCGGCTGGAGTTTCGAGGTTCATAGGCAATTGCTCGGTTTCGGCAGCCCCGCCAGCTTGGCGGCCAGTTTGGCGGGCGTGCCCTTGAACAGGCGGTTGAGGTGCATGCTGTTGCCCTTTTCGGGCCCCAGCTTGAGCGCGGTGTACTTGATCAATGGGCGCGTAGCCGGCGACAGCTGGAATTCGGCGTAGAACTCGCGCAGCAGCCGAAGCACTTCGCGGTGTTCGTCTTCCAGCTCCAGCTCTTCCCGGGCCGCCAGGGCCTCGGCCACGGCTTCGTTCCAGTCGCTCAGATCGACCAGAAAACCGTCCTTGTCCAGCGCGATTTCGCGCCCTTCGACGATCAGGCTCATAACCAGCTGTTGACCCGCGGATAGCGACAGGTCAGTTCGACGAAGCCGGGATAGTCCAGCAGCTGGACGCGCGGCGGCAGGGCGGCGATAGAGCGTGCCTGAACGTCCTCTTCCAGGGCGAACAGCGCGACCTGCTCGGGCAGCTGCTCCAGCGCTTGGCACGGTTGGCTGCCAGGCTGTAGCGCATAGGTGGCGTCACCGGTCAACAGCAGGGCGTCGGCGTCGCCCAGCAGCGGCAGGCAACTGGCGAAGCGGCTGTCGCTGAACGGCGAATGAGAAAGCAGGTGGAAAGTAGCCATCAGATCGTGATCACATGGTCGTAGCGGTTGATCAGGGTGCGCAGGCCGGCATCGTCGAGGATCTCGACCGGCAGTGCCAGCGCCGATTCGGCGAGGTTGCGCTCGCTGAGACTGCGTCGTGCGGCGAACAGGGCATCGATGCCGAACAGTGGCAGTGCCTGCAGATTCGCAGTCAGATCCTTCTGCTCGACGGATGCCGCCTGCTGCGCGGCGGCGAGCTGGAATACGCCGTCGTCGAGGAACAGCATTCCCAGCGGCAGCTCGAAGGCGCCGCCCGCCAGCACGATGTCCAGCGCCTCGCGGGCGGATGGGCCGGACCAGGGCGCCTGGCGGCTGATAATGAGCAGGGAACGCGCCATCAATGACCTCCGAAGCAGACGAGTCGATCGGCTTGCTGCGCCGCTTCATGCAGTTGGCCCAGGCCGGACAGCTCCCAGCCGGCTGCAAGGTTGGCCGCGGGTCGCTGATAACGCTGCGCTTCGCCGGCATCGAGCACGCCGCGCCGCAAACCCGCGGCGATGCAGACCACGCCGTCCAGCTGGTTAGCGCTGACGAAACGACTCCATTCGGCCGCCACGTCCAGCTCATCCTGGGCCGCGACGATGTTCGCCGAGGCGCTGTGCACGCCGTCCTGATAGAAGAACAGGCGGCTGATCTCGTGGCCGCCAGACAGCGCGGCTTCGGCGAAGCGCAGCGCGCGACGCGCGGCCGGCGAGTGGGGCGGGGCGAACAGGGCGATTACGAATTTCATCGGGGCACCATTGCGAAACAGCCGACATGATACGCCAGCCAAGCGGATGAAGAATCCGTCGGCGCCCATTCCGGCGCTCGTCGGGGGAAAAGGCACGCCAGATTGCCGAGCAACGTTGTTGGTCCGAGAGCGGCCGGCCGGGCCAGCATTGCTCGGGTCTTCGCTACTCCGGTAGATTGGCCGGCTTTCTGCCCGTACCGGGCCTGGCTGTCTGGATATCCCATGTCTGTAGCCGACACTTCCGCTTTGCCTGATTCCGTCTACCGCCAGCCAGGCTTTCTGCCGTTTCTGATCAGTCGCGTGCTGGCCATGTTCGCCGTGCAGATCCTCGCCGTCGTGGTGGCCTGGCAGGTGTACGACATGAGTCGCGATCCGCTGTCGCTGGCCTATGTCGGCCTGGCGCAGTTCGTCCCGATGTTCCTGCTGCTGATGCCTGCCGGCGACCTGATCGACCGCTACGATCGCAAGCGCATCCTCGCCCTGAGCTGGGCGCTCGAGGCAATCTGCGCGGCGGCTCTGCTGTGGCTCTCGCTGAGCGGCGGGGCGGTGCCGAGCTTCTATATCGTGCTGGTGTTCTACGGTTGCGCCCGCGCCTTCACCGCGCCGGCGTTGTCCAGCCTGTTGCCGCAGATCGTGCCGCGTGAGCGCCTGGCGGCGGCTATCGCGGCCAACAGCATGATCGTGCGCGGCTCGACCATCGCCGGGCCGGTGTTCGGCGGTGGCCTTTACGCACTCGGCGGTGGCGGGCTGACCTATGCGGCCTGCCTCCTGTTCTTCCTCGCGGCAATCGTGCTGTTGCAACGCGTACCGGTGCGCTACGGCGAGGCCATGCGGGCGCTGGAGACCACGGCATGGCAGCGCTTCACCGCCGGCATTCGCTTCATCCGCTCGCGGCCGATCATCCTCGGCACCATCTCGCTGGATCTGTTCGCCGTGCTGCTCGGCGGTGTGGTCGCGCTTTTGCCGATCTACGCCCAGGAGGTACTGGAAGTCGGCCCGACTGGCCTCGGTACGCTGCGCAGCGCCATGGCGCTGGGTGAAGTGGTGGTGGGCTTCTACCTGAGCACACGGCCGTTCAACCGCCATGTCGGCATGACCATGTTCATTGCCGTGGCGGTGTTCGGTCTCGCCAACATGGTCTTCGCGCTGTCCAGCCTGTTCTGGCTGTCGTTCGCCGCGCTGTTCGTCGCCGGAGGTGCGGACATGGTGAGCATGTACATCCGCTCGTCGCTGATCCAGTTCTCCACGCCTGACGCCATGCGTGGACGCGTCAATGCCGTGAACATGCTGTTCATCGGTTCGTCCAACGAGCTCGGTGAGTTCCGCGCCGGCACCAGTGCCGCCTGGTTCGGTGCGGTACCGGCGGCGCTGCTGGGCAGTTTCTGCACGTTGGCGGTGACCTGCGGCTGGATGCTCGGCTTCAGGAGTCTGCGCCAGGTGAACCGCTTCGAGGATGCCGCGCCAGAGGCTCAGACCTCGCGCGCCGGCTGAGGCGCGACGTCTTGACCGCCCAAACGAAAACACCCTGCGAAAGCGCGGGCCTTCGCAGGGTGTCGGATTGCTCGCCGAGGCGGGCAGGTTCAGCTCTGAATCAGTCGTCGCCGCCGAAGATACCCAGCAGCTGCAGGAGGCTGATGAACAGGTTGTACAGCGAAACGAACAGGCCGATGGTGGCCATGATGTAGTTGCGCTCGCCACCATGGATGATCGCGCTGGTCTGGAACAGGATGCAGGCCGAGGAGAACAGGACGAAACCTGCGCTGATCGCCAGCTGCAGCCCGGTGATCTGGAAGAAGAAGCCCGCCAGCATCGCACCGATCAACACGAAGAAACCGGCGGTGATGAAGCCGCTGAGGAAGCTCATGTCCTTGCGGGTGATCAGCACGTAGGCCGACAGTCCGAAGAACACCAGTGCGGTCATCGACAGCGCCGAGCTGATCAACTCGCCACCGTTGGCCAATCCCAGGTACATGTTGAGGATCGGGCCGAGCGTATAGCCCATGAAACCGGTCAGGGCGAAGGTGGAAACCAGGCCCCATGCCGAGTTGCGCAGCTTGGCGGTGAGGAAGAACAGGCCATAAAAGCCGATCAGTACCACGAAGATGTTCGGGTAGGCCGCGTTGGCCTGCATGGCCAGGTAAGCCACCAGGCCGCTGAACGCGAGGGTCATGGCCAGTAGCCCGTAGGTGTTGCGCAGGACCTTGCTGACCTCACGCTGTTCGACCTGCGTGTGGCTAAGCGCGTATTCGTGTTCGTGCATGGCGACACTCCTTGGATGAATTCAAGCCTGAGACGATTTGTCCCGGATCATAACAGAGGCAAGTTGGATGCCTAGCATCAGTGTTTGACAGTGTATTTCTATCCGGTACTATTGCGCCCGCTTTATCCGGAAGTGTGGCCGAGTGGTTGAAGGCAGCGGTCTTGAAAACCGCCGAAGGGGAGACCCTTCCCAGAGTTCGAATCTCTGCGCTTCCGCCATCTGAAAACCTGAAGGCCCCGTATTCCGGGGCCTTCAGCGTTTCTGGGGTGCCGAAAAGAGCATGTTTTTGGTCCCAGTTTGGTCCCGTCAGCACCTGACTTTTCCCGACCCCCCTGAGTCGAGCCCGACGTTCCGTTTGGTGCCTATCCCACCGCGTGCCCGTGATATCTCCATCCGGCTTGTGGCACTGTTGGCAATCGGGCCGCCTGCGAGGCGGCCGCTGCTGCTAGAATCCGCGCCCCGACAAAAGGAGTTGTCGCCATGAAACGATTCAGACAGCCGGAGGCCTTTGCTCTGGTCCAGCAACACTACGAACCGCTGGTGTTCAACGCACGGATGGACTCGCCAACCACGGTGCGCGTGATGCTGCTCGATGAGGCCACTGGCGAATCCCTGTTGCTGACGGGACTGCCGTGCCGCATCTCGCTGTCACGCGCTGAAATCGCCGGTCTGATCGCCGCCATCGACGCCGATGCTGCCGCGCTCCGCCCCGGGTTGCTGAACAGACTCAAGCGTTCGCAACGACTCGGCTGATCACAGCGTTCCGCTTGTTCTCTCTGCCGTCTCCAACCCTGGCGCCATCGAGTTTAACAGGCGCCTGGTGAGAAACGGTGCCTGTTCCCTCAGCGAAAAGAGTTTGGGCGACAGCAGCCAGGTATGGGTGATGCCCATCAGGCTCGAATAGAGCAGCAAGGCCAGTGATCGCGCCGAGCCTTCATCCGCGTGCGCCTTGGCAATCAGGTCTTCCAGCAGCTGCACCATGGCACGGGTGAGCTTGCGTTCGCGTTTCAGGGTGCTCGCCATCTGCGCGGTGAGTTCGGTCTTGTTCAGCAGGATCTCGAAGGACTGCCGATACCAGCGCTCGTCCAGCAGCAGGCGAAACCATTCACCGACGAAGTGCTCCAGTGCAGCCTGCGGGTCACCGGCCAGCTGACGACTCTGCTCGATCAGCTGCTCCAGCGGCTCCTGGGAATAGGCCAGTACCGCTTCGTACAGCTCGTCCTTGCTCTTAAAGTGCCAGTAGATCGGGCCACGGCTGAAGCCGGCGGCCTCGGCGATCATCGCCAGGGTGGTGTTCGAGTAACCGTTGCGGCTGAACAGTTCCAGCGCTGCGGCGATGATCTTCAGGCGGGTCTGTTCGGCGTCTTCTTTGGTCCGGCGCATGTTGGGCCTCAGATGATGCGCGGTGGCTCAGCCAGAACGCACTGTGCGACAGCGCGCCGTGGCTGATGAAACGGGCGCCTGGCGCCCGTCACGGGTTGAGGATTCAGAGTTTTCCGTCCGCGGCCATTTGCATGTAGGTGGTATCGAAACGCAGTTTGACGTTGGCGTCCGAGCCCATCAACTTGCCGCCAGGCATGGCGATGCCGATGAAGTCTACCGAGTCCGCACCGTCGCCCAGCAGACCGTGGTCGAAGGAGAACCTGCGCACGCTGTCCATGGCCTGATACGCCTCGTCGCTGTTGATGAACGCGAGCGAGTCGGCCGGCTTCCAGAACATCTTCATGCCCTTGAGCTGGCTTTCGTAACCGGCCTGATCGGTTCCGGACGCCTGGCCCAGCGAAGCACGCGCCTTGGCGCCTTCCTCGGTGTCGCTTTCCAGAATCGCCATCACCTCATACCAGGCGCCAACCACGGCTTTGCCGAAATCAGGGTTGTCGGCCAGGGTTTCGCTGTTGACGATGGTCAGGTCCTTGATGTGGCCGGGGATCTGGCTGGAGTCGAAGGTGCGGTGCGCACCGGGCGTCGCGGCGACTTCGTCGAGCAGCGGATTCCATGTCACGACATTGCGCACCTCGTCCGTACTGAATGCCGCGACCAGGTCGGCGTCAGAGGTGTTGACCACCTGCACGTCGCGCTCGCTCATGCCGACGCTATCGAGCGCCTGGGCCAGCAGGTAATGCGAAACAGACAGCTCGACCAGATGAATCTGCTGACCCTTGAGGCTCTTTAGGTCGGCGCTGTCCTTCATCACCATCCCGTCGTTGCCGTTGGAATAGTCACCGACGATCAGTGCGGTGGTATCGATGCCGCCGGCTGCCGGAATCGACAGCGCATCCATGCTGGTGGCGACCACCCCGTCGAACTGGCCGGCGCTGTACTGGTTGATCGACTCGACGTAGTCGTTGACCTGGGTGATGTTCACTTCGATCCCGTACTTGTCGGCCCACTTCTTCATGATTCCCGACTCATCCGCATACTTCCATGGCATCCAGCCGGCGTAGATGGTCCAGGCAATATCGAAGCTTTTCTTTTCCTCGGCCTGCGCGGCAAAAGGCGAAAGGGCTGCAAAGATCACGGCGCCGGCACAGAGTGCCCGCTTGAACGTATTGGCTTGCATGGTGAATCTCCTTTTCATCGAGTCAGAAGAATTTCAGGTAGCGCTGGATTTCCCAGTCGGAAACATGGGTGTGGTAGGCATTCCATTCGTCGCGCTTGTAGTCGACGAAGGCCTGGTACATGGCGTCGCCGAAGACCTGGCGCGACAGCGGGTCGGACTCGAAGGCGTCGATGGCTTCGGACAGCGTGCGCGGCAGGGTTTCGATGCCCATGTCCGCGACATCCTTTTCGCTGTAGTCGTACATGTTCTCGCGGTGCGGCTGGCCCGGTTCGAGCTTGTCGCGGATGCCTTCCAGGCCGGCGGCGAGGATCATTGCGGCGCCGAGGTAAGGGTTGCAGCCGATATCCGCGGCGCGGCATTCGACCCGCGCGCCCTGGGACGGGATGCGCAGCATGTTGGTGCGGTTGTTGTTGCCGTAGCAGACGAACACCGGCGCCCAGGTCGAGCCGGACATGGCGCCCTTGCGGATCAGCCGCTTGTAGCTGTTGACCGTAGGCGCGATGACCGCGCAGATGGCCTTGGCGTGTTTCAGCACCCCGGCGATGAAGTGATAGGCCAGCGGGGTCACGCCGCAGCCGTAAGGGTCTTCGCCATCGACTTCGAACAGGTTCTTGCCGGTCTCGATGTCGGCGAGCGACATGTTGTAGTGCGCGCCGCTGCCGGTGCGGTTGGCCGAGGGCTTGGGCATGAAGGTGGCGAAGGCGCCGTGCTTGCGGGCGATCTCGTTGGCCATCATGCGGAAGAACACGAAGCGGTCGGCCATGCCGAGGGCGTCGGTGTACTTGAAATCGGTTTCGAACTGGCCGTTGGCGTCCTCGTGGTCGAAGGAGTAGACGCCCCAGCCCATCTCGTTCATCGCCTGCACCAGTTCGTCGACGATGGGCAGGTTGTCCATCAGCAGGCGCGGGTCGTAGCAGGGCTTGGCCATGTCGTCGCGCTCGGAAATGGGCGCGAAGCCGCCATCCGGGGTGTCCTTGAACAGGAAGAACTCGGTCTCGATGCCCAGGTTGAAGGTGTAGCCCAGCGCTGCAGCGGCTTCGGTCTGGCGCTTGAGGATGCCGCGCGAGCAGGCGTTGAAGGGCTTGCCGTCCAGGTAGAGGTCGCTGGCGAACCAGGCGAGATCGCGGTTCCAGCTGCACTGGGTGGCGGTCGCCGGGTCTGGCATCGCGGCCACCTCGTTGTCGCTGATCTCCTGCGGGACGCCGTCCAGCGCCGCACCGGTGTAGAGCTCGGAGCCGCGGAGCATCTGGCCGAGATGGGCGATGGGGACGAACTTGCCCTTGATCACGCCGTGGATGTCGACGTAGCTGGCCATCGCGTACTTCACACCCTTGTCCTGCAACTGCTGCTTCAACTCCTCGACGGAGGAGAGGGGAAAGCTGGTCATCGGCTTGCGCTCCTTGGAGTCATGAATGGCGGCCGGGGCCGCTGGCACGATTCCTTCATCCAATATACATGCCAGCGTGTATAGAAACGGGCTACGGCTGGTGCCACTGCTTGCCCATTTCGCCGATGTGGGAGTCATGCAAATGCTTGAAATAAAAAGGGAAAAAAGCTTCACGCGCTGGGCGAAATGCGCCTGGAAAGTGGTGAGCGATTGCGCAATGCACGCATCTGCTATCAGGTGATCGGCACGCCGAACCGCGTGCGGGACAACCTGGTGCTGATTCCGAGTTACTACGGCGGCACACATTGGGGCAGCCTGCCCTTGCTTGGTGCAGATGGGCCGCTGGCAGATGGCGATTATTGCGTGGTGCTGACCAACCTGTTCGGCGCTGGATGGTCGACGTCGCCGAGCAATGCGGCGCCGGGGCAGGAGGGCGCGGGCTTTCCGCAGGTGAGCCTGCTGGACAATGTGCACGCACAGAAGGCATTGCTCGATCGGCTGTTCGGCGATGACTGGCAGCTCGCCCTGGTCAGCGGCTGGTCCATGGGCGGCATGCAGACGTTGTTCTGGGCAATGGCCTATCCAGAGCGGATGCGCGCCATCCTGCCGTTCTGCTGCACGGCGCGCTGCTGGCCACACAATCGGGTGTTTCTCGAAGGGGTGAAGGCGGCGCTGTGCGCCGACGCCGCCTGGCTGGAAGGGCGCTACAGCGTGCCGCCGGAACGCGGTCTGCGGGCTTTCGGCCGTGCCTATGCCGGCTGGGCCTATTCGCAGGCGTTCTATCGTCATGAGCTGTGGCGCGAGCTGGGTTTCGAGAGCCTTGAGGCGCTGCTCGACTACTGGGAACAGGATCATCTGGAGCAGGACGCCAACGACCTGCTCTGCGTGCTGCATACCTGGCAATCGGCCGACCCGGCCCGCAGTTTCGCTGCGGGCTCGCTGGCCGAAGCGCTGGGTCGCATCCGTGCGCGGTCCATCGTGATGCCCGGCAGCAGCGATCTGTATTTCACCGTCGAGGATGCCCGCCACGAGGCCGCGCTGATTCCGGGTGCCGAGCTACGGGTGCTCGAATCGGACTGGGGCCATTGTGCCGGTGGGCCGGGCCGCAGCGCGGCGGCCATGCGCCAGGTGTTCGCGGCAATGGCCGAACTGCTTGGCCGCTAGCCTTCAGCCGGCCACGGCGCTGAGTTTGGCCAGTTGCTCGAGGTCGGTCTGCATGCCGGAGGTTTCGCGGATCCGGGCGAGGATCTCGCGCTTGAGCTCGGTGAATTCCGGCGCGAGCTTCATATCCTGATGCCGCTGGGCCGGCAGCGGCACCTCGTAGATCGAGTCGATGCGCCCGGGGCGGGGCGCCATCAGCACGATGCGGCTGCCCAGATAGATGGCTTCTTCGACATCGTGGGTGACGAACAGGATGGTGCTCTTCTCCAGCCGGTGCACGTGACGGATCAGGTCGTGCATGACTTCGCGGGTTTGCGCATCCAGCGCGCCGAAGGGCTCGTCCATCAGCAGTGTCGCGGGTTTGGGCAGCAGGGCGCGGGCAATGGCAACGCGTTGCTGCATGCCGCCGGAGAGCTGGCTGGGGTAGGCATCGGCGAAGCGCGTCAGACCCATCAGGTGGAGCAGGGCATCGGCGCGGCCGGCGGCGGACTCCACGTCTCCATCGTGGCGCACGGTATCGCCGATCACCTTGAGCTGGCGGCAGAACTTGATGTTCTGCATCACCGTCAGCCAGGGGTAGAGGCTGTAGTGCTGGAAGACCATGGCGCGGTCGACGCCGGGGCCGTCGATGGGCCTGCCGTCGAGGAGGATCTCGCCGCGACTCAGCGTCTCCAGGCCGGCGATGACGCGCAGCAGGGTGGACTTGCCGCAGCCCGAGGCGCCGACGAAGGTGACGAACTCGTTGGGCTGGATGTCGAGGTCGATCGACTGCAGCGCCTGCACCTCACGGCGCTCGCTGACGAAGGTCTTGCCGACCTGGCGTACACGAATCTTGGCATCGGACATGGTCATTTCCTCATCCAGGGAAAGGCGCGGCGGTGCAACCAGCGGAAGACCTGATCGGTGATCAGGCCGATGAGACCGATCAGCAGGATGCCGGCGAAGATCTTGTCGGTGTGCATGTAGCGCTGCGCCTTGAGGATGGCGTAGCCGAGGCCGGAGTTGGCCGCGACCAGTTCGGCCACCACCAGGTAGGTCCAGGCCCAGCCACAGGTGATGCGCAGGGTGTCGAGCAGCGCCGGCTTGGCCGACGGCAGGATCACCAGCTTGACGATCTCGCTGCGGTTGGCGCCCATGGTCTGCGCCGCCTCGATCTGCGCCATGGGTACGCGGCGCACATCCTCGGCGACCATCAGCACCATCTGGAAAAAGGTGCCGATGAAGATGATCAGCACCTTGGAGCCTTCGTCGATGCCGACCCAGAGCATCACCAGCGGAATGAAGGCCACGGCCGGCATATAGCGGATGAAGTCGGTAAGCGGTTCGAGAAAGGCCTGCACCGGCCGGTACGTGCCGATGTACAGCCCCAGCGGCAGGGCGATCAGTGCCGAGGCGCCGAAACCCGCCATGACCCGCCAGACGCTGATGCCGATGTCTCCCAGCAGCCCCTCGCTGGTCCACCAGCGGCCGATGCGCTCGAGCACCGCGCCGGGGCTGGGCATGAACATCGGGTCGGCCAGACCGAGGGCGGTCCACAGCCACCAGACGACGAAGGGCAGGCTCAGCCCGGCGCCGGTGAGCAGCCAGGCGCTGCGCCGCGAGAGTTCGCCGCGAATGCGCCAGAAACTGCCTTTGCGCACCACCGGTTCGGCTCGTGCGACGGGTGCTGTGGTGTGTCGTTGTTGAGCGGCGGGGGCAGCGGAGGGAATGCTGATCTGTGCGGTCATGCGGGGACCTCCTCTGTAGCGGTAGGCACATCCAGTTCGACGCGTTGCCAGCCGCCGGCCGCCGGATAACGGCCCAGCGCGGCGAGGTCCGCGGCGGGCAGACTGGCGGGGTCGGCGAAGTTCCAGTAGCTCGACAGCAGAGCGTCGCCGACGCGGCCGGGCAGCGTCGAATGGGTGATCTGCCAGGGTGTGGCGCCGTTGCGGTGGCGGCCGAAGGACAGCTCGCAGGCCAGCAGCTGCGGCCGCAACGCGGGGCCGACGGCGGCCAGCTGTTCACGCAGATGCCCCGAGCTGGCCGGCAGCAGAATCGGCCGCTCGGCGGCGAACAGGAAGTAGTCGCCCGCTACCAGCAGGCAGGCCTGGCGGGCTGGCTGCTCCGCCGCGCGCAGCCAGATCCCCCAGTTGCGCCCCTGCGATTCCGGCAGGCGCTGCCAGATTTCGTGGTAGCTGCCGTCCAGCCCGTCTTCCAGCAGCCGCTCCGGGGTCTCGAAGCGCATCAGGCCGATATCCGCAGGCCCGCCCGGCGGCTGGAAGTCGATCAGGCGATGCCACTGGCAGATATCGCCGTTGACCTCGGTGATGCCGGCAAAGCCGGCCTGTTCGCTCAGCGCCAGCTGCTGGGTATGGCTGCAGGTTTCAAGCGAAGCTGCCGGTGCCACGGGTTGACCCCCCGGCAGACGCAGGTCGGCGTGCAGGTTGGCGGTCTGCAGCCAGTAGACCTCACTGGTTTCGTCGCGCAGGCCGGCCGTGGTGGTCAGCAGGCGGCGGCGCCAGACACCGAGATAGGCATCGGGAACGGTTTTCATGGGTAATGCTCCGCAAATGGCGTGCTTCGGGCGCGATCAGGCTGGAGGGTCATGGCGATCCCTCCAGCTGGCTCAGCAGCCGATGGCTGTCGATCACGCTGCCGAACAGGCCGCCTTCCACCTCGATCATCGCCAGCGCAGCTGCATGCAGTTGCGGGGCGGACGAGGCGCAGGCATCGCTGACGGTCAGGCAGTCGAAGCCAAGGTCGATGGCCTGGCGCAGCGTCGAGGCCACGCAGACCTCGGTGGTCACGCCGGTCAGGATCAGCCGCTCGATACCGCGGCGGCGCAGGATCAGTTCGAGATCGGTATGGGCGAAGGCGCTGTAGCCCGGCTTGTCGATCACCGGCTCGCCGGCGCGCGGTTGCAGCTCGTCGATCAGGTCATGGCCGAATTCGCCGCGGACCAGCAGGCGGCCGAGGGGACCAGGGCTGCCGATGGGAGCGCCGGTGGCCTGGGCGCGGCGGCGTTTGGGCTCGGGCAGGTCGGAAAGATCCGGTCGATGGCCTTCACGGGTGTGCACCACCAGCATGCCCACGTCGCGCGCGCGATCCAGCAGCGCCTGGATCGCCGGGATCGGCGCGCGCAGGCGGCTGACGTCCATGCCGGCCTGGTCGGCGTATCCGCCCAGCGCGCAGAAGTCGCGCTGCATGTCGATCACCAGCAGCGCCGTGTGCTCGAGGAGCAGCGGATGCGTCGTCAGGCTCACAGCGCAAACTCCTTGCACACCGCGGCGGCGATGCCTTCGACGATGTCGTGGGCCAGCCGCTGGCCTTTCGCCGCGCTGGAGCCTCTGGCCGAGGACAGCACCCCGGAGGGCGGCACCCATTCGGTACGGGTGGGGTACATGTCGTAGGGCGGAAAGTCGGCCGGGGCGTCGTCGGGAATCTTCTCCAGCGCGACCAGTTGCGGATTGAAATGCAGCATCAGCGAGGTCTCGATCACCGCGGCATGCTCCAGCGCGAAACCGGGAAAGCCTTCCGGGAAGATGTCGGTCAGGGTCTGCTCGTGGCAGAAATCCCAGTGCTCCAGGCGCATCACCTCCAGCCCGGCGTCCGGCCCGAGGTCGCGCAGCGCCAGCTGGATGCCCTCGGCGACGAACCACTGGTTCTCGTAATGGCCGAGCACCAGCACCAGGCGGCGCACACCGTGGCGATGGAACTCACGCACGGCGTCGCGCACCAGGGCGCTCAAGGTCGCGCCATCCAGGCTGGTGGTGCCGCAGAAGTGCTGACCGCCGCCGCATTTCGGTTGCGATTTGTAGCCGTATGACAGCGCCGGTGCCACCAGCCCGCCGACTCGTGCCGCCACGTCGGCGCTGATGGCACTGGCCAGCAGCGCGTCGGTGCCCAGCGGCAGGTGCGGGCCATGCTGCTCGGTGGCGCCGCAGGGCAGAAAGACCACGGCGCCTTCGCGCACGCGGCGTTCGTAGTCGACCCAGCTCAGTTGATCCATGTGCACGGTCATGCGCAGGTGCTCCTTGTCGCGATTGAAAGGGGACGTTCCGGCCAGCCCGCGATCAGCGCGGCGGTGGTGATCAGGGCGGCGCCGAGCCATTCGTTCGGGCCGATGGCGTGGGCGCCGAACCAGGCGGACGACAGCACCGCGGCGATCAACTCGAACACCACCAGCACCGCGGCGCGGCCGGCTTCCAGATGAGTCAGGCCGTACTGCACGGCGGCCATGCTGACCAGCCAGCCGAGGGCGAGCAGAGCGATCTGCCAGCTCAGGGTCAGATCCAGGGGCGGAAGTGGCTGGCGCAGCAGCAGGCAGAACAGCCCACCGAGCAGCGCGCTGCCGACGAAACTGACCAGCGCCTTGCTCGCCAGCGGCACCCGGTCGGCGGCGCGAGTGGCGAGGTTGTTGAGGCTGAAGGCGAGGCCGGCGGAAAGCGCCAGCCAGTCGTTCGCGCCGGGCGCGGCCAGCGCTTCGCTCGTGACGCCGAGGGTCAGGCCGATGCCGAGCATCGCCAGCCCGAGGGCGAACAGCCGTGTGCCGCTGAGGCGTTCGCCCAGCAGCAGCCAGCCGCCGACCATCGCCCACACTGGCGCCAGGTAGAACAGCAGCATCACCCGCACCACGTTGCCCTCCGCCAGGGCGGTAACCAGGGCGGCGGTGGCCCAGCCACCGCACAGGCCCATGGTGAGCACCTGGCGATACTGGCTCGCCCACTGGTGGCGCTGCTGCCAGAGCACCGGCAGCGCCAGTAGGCTGAGCAGCGAATAGGTCAGCAGCACCAGCGGCATGCCGGCCAGGCCGCGGGCCGCGAAGAACTGCAGCGGCAGCCAGCCCAGCCCCCACATGATGGCGCCGCCGATCAGCATGCCCTGTGGCATCAGGCTGTTCATGCGCCCATCCAGGAGCCGCCGTTGGGCCCGAGCAGCTGTCCGGTGAAATAGCTCGCCTGCGGCGAAAGCAGGAAGACGATGGCCGCCGCGACTTCCTCCGGCGTGCCCAGGCGCGCCATGGGGATCGCCAGCTCCTTGGCCATCCACTCGTCGCTCATGTGCTCCGGGCTGACCATCGCCGTGGCGATGGGGCCGGGTGCGACGCCATTGATGCGGATGCCGTCTGCAGCGAACTCGCGGGCCAGTGAGCGGGTCAGGCCGATCACCCCGGCCTTGGCCGTGCAGTAGGCGACGTACTGTTCGCGGCCGAGAAATCCGAGGTCCGAGGCGACATTGACGATGGCGCCGCTGCGTCGCGGCTGCATCTGTGCCAGTGCATGGCGGCAGCAGCGGTAGACGCCGGCGAGATCGACGCCCAGCACCCTTGCCCAGTCGGCCTCGCTGGTTTCGAAAAAGGGCTTTTCCAGGATCACCCCGGCGTTGTTGACCAGCAGATCCAGCGATCCCTGCGCCTCGATGGTCTCGAACATTGCCGCGACCGCAGCCGGATCGCTGACATCGGCCTCGATGGCCCAGGCGCAGCCGCCGCTGGCGATGATCTGCTCGGCCACTCGTTCCGCCAAATCGTGTTGATCGCGATGGTTGATCCAGACCCGCGCGCCTTCGGCGGCCAGCGCGAGTGCGGTGGCACGGCCGATGCCGGTCGCTGCGCCGGTGACCAGAGCGGTCTGCCCGGTAAAGATGGCAGCCATCAGTGCATCACCTCGCCGTGGCTGACCGACAGCGCCTGACCGGTCAGGGCGGCGGCCAGCGGTGAGCCGAGGAACAGGAAGGTGCCGCCCAGATCGGCCGGTGTCAGCAGCTCCGGAATGGCCTGGTTGGCGAGTATCGCCGCGAGCTCGGCGCTGTCGCTGCGGCCGTTGGCGTCCGCCATCACCTGCAGCGAGCGCATGGCCGCATCGGTGCCGATCCAGCCGGGGCACACCGCGTTCACCCGGATGCGCCGCGGGCCCAGCTCCCAGGCCAGAGAACGGGTCAGGCCGACCACCGCGTGCTTGCTGGCGACATAGGCGGAAAAGCCCGGCACGCCTTTCAGACCCCAGATGGAGGCCTGGTTGATCACGCTGGCGCCGGCGCGCAGGCGTGGCAGCAATGCGCGGGTAAGGCGCTGCATGGAACCGACGTTGTTCTCCAGCAGGGCCGACCAGCGCTGATCGGCCTCGAAGCTGCACTCGCCCAGCGGCGTGGCGTACTCGGCACCGGCGTTGTTGATCAGCACATCGGCGTTGAGGCCGCGGCAGGCGAGGTCATCGGCGTACTGCTGCACCGCCTGGCGATCGCTCAGGTCCAGTGCAGTGCAGTGCAGCGGCGTCTCGCCGGCGAGTTCGTCGGCGAGCCGGGCGAGGGCGTCGGCGTCACGGTCCAGCAGCTCCAGGGTCGCGCCGGCAGCGGCGAAGCTCTGCGCCAGGCCCTGGCCGATGCCCCCGGCGGCGCCGGTGATGATTACGCAACGGCCTCGGTAATCCAATGCCTTGTGCATGTCACACCGCCGTCAGGAACGAGACGCCCACGGCGCCGTAGAAGTTGTCGGCCTTGTTCGGCCCTTCGCTGACCACCCCGTAGTCATCGTCCAGCACGCGGCGTACGCGGTAGCGGTGGAAGCTGCCGAGCAGCTTGCGCATCGGGATGACCTGGTTGTAGGTGCTGCCGTACAGCTCGGCGTGCAGCTTGGGCAGGCGATACCAGGGCGCCACCGGCTTCTCGTGGTGGGCGTTGTGGAAGGAAAAGTTGAGCAGCAGCAGGTTCAGCGCCGGCCAGCGCTCGGAAACCACGTTGCTGTAGGTGTTCTGCTGCTCGTAGCTGCGGTCGCGGCGCTTGTCCTCCGGCAGCTTGCCACCGTCCTCCAGCACGGCGAAGGCCTCGTAGGTGTGCTGATAGGCATCGGCGAAACGCAGCACGCTGAGCATGATCATCCAGGCCACGGCGTAGAGCAGCACGGCCTTCGGCGATAGCACCGCGAGCCCGGCAAAGAGCAGTGCGCGAATGGCCAGCACCGCGGCGACCTTGCCGCGCCGGGCGCGGTGCTTGTCGTTGTCGGTGATGAAGGGAAGGGCGATCACATAGAAATGCATGATCAGCTCCACCGCCGGCACATAGGCCCATTCCAGCGCCAGCACCAGCTTCTGGAACCACAGCGGGCGTGCCTTGAGGAAGGCCTTGCTGTCGAAGGTGATCACGTCGGCGCGGTCGACGTGGTGGCGCATGTGCTTCTTGCGCAGGTCCTGGAACTCGGCGTAGCAGCTGCCGCACAGCCAGCTGCAGACATTGCCGGCCCATTCGTTGTGCTTGGGCACGCTGAAGATGGCGCCGTGGGCGAATTCGTGGATCAGGTAGGCGGCGATGATCATGCCGTGGGCCAGCAGCAGCGTGCCCAGCGCGTTCAGCCAGCCGTTACCGGCGAACAGCAGAGCCAGGCCGCCGCCGTAGGCGAGCGCGGTATAGAGGATCGCCAGCGTGTTGGGCAGGCGGCCATCGGCGTAACGGTACAGAGGTTTGGCAGTCATGGTTTTTCTCCAGCACAGGCGGGCGACGGCCCGCCCGGCGTCGGCTTACTGGGCGAGCGCTTCGGTGAATCGGGCGTCGTAGGTCTGGCTGAAATCCGGGATGGTCGGGATCTGCCCGTTGTCCTTGAGCAGCTTGGCGATGATCGCGCCGCTGCCATGGAAGGAATGGGTGTCGTCGCTTGGGGTGAAGCTCTTGCCCATCTCCGCAAGGGGGATGTTGTAGGCGCCGGCCATCTGCTCGACGGCTTCTTCGGCGCTGACGCCGAGTACCTCACCGATGATCTCAGCCGACTCCTTGGGGTGCGCCTGCATGTAGGCCAGGCCGTCGAGATAGCCCTGGATCATTGCCTTGATGGCGGCAGGCTTCTTGGCGATCACCGCCTCGTCGAAGACCAGCACGTCGGTGATCAGTCCCGGTGCGTCCTTGGACGAATAGACCACCTTGAATTTGTCGCCGCCGCCCATGGAGAGGATCTGCGAGACGTTGGGCTCGTAGGTCACGCCGACCGGCAGGTTGCCCGAGGCCATGGCGCCGGGGATGCCTTCCGGAGTCATGTTGACGGCGTCGATGTCCTTGTCGCTCATGCCGTTCTGCTGCAGCGCGTAGGTCAGGAGGAAGTCGGAGGGCGACAGCGGGTTGAAGCCGACCTTCTTGCCCTTGAAGTCAGCGACCGACTGGATCGAGGCGTCGGCGACGATGGCGTCACCGCCGTTGGAGAAGTCGATGGGCATCACCACCCGGTGCTTCAAGCCCTTGGCGACCGAGGCCACCACCTGATCGTAGGTGAGCATGCCGCCGTCCAGCGCGCGGCTGAGCATGGCGGTGGGGATCAGTGCCGGGTCGTTGAAGAACTGCAGCTCAACGTCCAGACCATGGGGCTTGTACAGGTCAAGCTTGTCGGCGACGTAGAAAGGGCCATAGCCGGCCCAGACCACGGTGCCGATCTTCAGCTTCTCGGCGGCCTGGCTGGCCAGCGGTGAAAACAACGTCGCGACGGCCAGGCCGGCGGCGAGGAGGGTCTTGTTCAGCGAGCGCAGTGTGGACATGGCGTGATTTCCCTACACATTGGAATGACAGGCACGGGATGACATCGCGTCTCCCGGGCTTTTATCCCTCCGTGTAGTCCCGTCCCTGGGACCGGAGAACTCTCGGACCAGCGCCCACTCCCTGTGAGCCGGAACCCTAGTTCTCCTTGAAGTTGCTCCTGATTGTGCCAAGCGTCATGAGTGCCGGAGGCGACTCATCCCGTGCAATGTGGATAGAGCAGATTGCGTGCCAGATAACGGGAAATGGTCGCCAGGCCACGCCTGGCGCTGCTTTGCCCGAGCTTTGCGCTTCCAAGCGAGGCAAGCCGCGTGCGCGAATGCAGGTCAGCGCAGAGCCTTCGCGCGCTGCAATGGTGCCGCGCAGACGGGTGGCGACGCGCAGTACCGGACGGAAAATCCTGAACGATGGGGATAAGGCTCAGTCGGAACAAGTGAACCCACGCAAAAACGGGAGCACCGCAATGCTGAAATTTCTCGGAAGCACCGTCGGCATCATCTTTCTCATCGGCCTGATCGTCGTCTTCGGCCTGTTCGCGCTGATCTTCTGACCACTCCTCGAGCCCTGAGCCGCGGCCGTCCTTCGGCCGACTCGGGGTTGCGTATCCATCCAGACCACCGTTCGCGCTTTCACCCATGACCGCTTTTTCGTCGCCTGCCCTTGCATTGCTGCTTGCACTGTTGGCGCTGCTGTCTCCGCCGCCGGTCAGCGCTCAGGTCGATGACGGTCTGGCTACGGTGCGCCTGGATGGGCGCGCACTCTTTCGCATCGGCGGTACCGGCGAGCTGGAGGCGCGCCAGCGGGCCCGTCTGATCGAGCGGCAGCTGCTGGCCGTGCTGGAGGTTCCCGAAGGCATTGCCAAGGCGCGGATTGCCCCGGTGGGGGAAAACGGTGAGGCGCGGCAGATAAGCGTCGCCGGCCGCACCTTGATGCAGGTGTTCGAAGACGACGCACAGGCCAACGGTCAGACGCTGGATGCCCAGGCCCGGGAGTGGGCCTCGGTGCTGGAGACCGCACTGGTACAGGCCAGTACACGTCGCACCTCGGAGCGCGCGCGCTTCGTTACCGATGTGCGCGCCAGCGTCGATACCGCCTTCGCACGGCTGGTGGAGGCGGCCGTCAGCATCGTGCCTCGGGCACTCGCTGCGCTGCTGGTCATCGGCGTATTCTGGGCCCTGGCGGCCGGCGTGCGGGGGCTGACCCGGATCATTTTCGAGCGGTTGGTGCGCGATCGTACGGTCGAGAACCTGATCAAGCAGGTCAGCTACTACACCGTCTGGCTGCTGGGCCTGATCGTCGCGGCCACCGCTTTCGGACTGGAACCCAGCACGTTGGCAACTGGCCTCGGCCTGACCAGTCTGGCCCTCGGTTTTGCGCTGAAGGACATTCTCTCCAACTTCGTCAGCGGCCTGCTGATCCTCACGCTGCGGCCGTTCAAACTCGGCGATCAGATCGTCATCGGCGAAACCGAGGGCACCGTCGAACGTATCGAACTGCGTGCCACCCAGATACGCACCTACGATGGTCGCCGTGTGCTGGTGCCCAATGCCGAGACCTTCACCTCGCGGGTGACCAACAACACCGCCGCTCCGGTGCGCCGGGCCAAGGTTTTGTGTCACCTGGGGTATGGGGTCGAGGTTGCGCAGGTGATGGCGCTGTTGAACGCAGCGGCCCTGGAAACCGAAGGGGTGATCGATACGCCGCCACCCCTCGTTGTATTGCTGGAACTGCGTGCTGATGGCCTGACGTTCCAGCTCAATTTCTGGTGCGACTCGAGGCGGTCCGACTTCATGCAGACTGCCTCGCGGGTGCGTATCCGTGTCATACGTGCTCTGCGCGACGCAGCCGTGGCATTACCGGACCCGGGCACTAGTACCGTTAGGCTTCTGGACGATCCGCCCGAACAGTCGTGATCACCAGAAGAGAAAGCTGCGTGGCAGTGCTTCAGTCGCGGCTGGCCAGCCAGGCCTTCCAGCCGCCGAAGTGGGTGATGTCCTCGGCGCCGTTAAGGCCGTAAGCATCGCAGATAAACCCGGTTTCCCAACGCCCGTCCGCCAGCTGCACCTTGCCCAGGCCCAGCGGAGCGGGAATGCCAGTCAGGAAGGAGCCCAGCTCGCTGCTGGGGATGTCCCAGACTTCCACGGCAATCGCCGCGCCACCCTCGGCGACTCGCACCATCCCCGGGCGTAACAGCGGGCCGCCGGCCAGGGCGTAGAGCCTGTAATCCGGCGAGCTTTGAGTGGCTTCGAGCAGCCGACCGCCGCGCTGGCGCAGCTGCCAGTTCAGCGGTAGACCATCGAGGTGCGCACCGCAGACCACCACCTTCGCTCGGTCGTTGCGTGCCGGATTCCGCGGCACGGGTCCGGTGATCGCGTTGCCGCCCACCAGGGTCAGGGCGGTCTGGCGCTGCAGGGCATCGGCCAGGCTCAGCAGGTACTGGTCGGTGGACACCCGGCCGAACAGGGTCGCGCCCCAGGGCAGGCCGTTACCCATCACGCCGGCCGGCACCGCGACGGCGGCGTAGTCCAGCATGTTCATGAAGTTGGTGTAGTAGCCCAGGTCCGAGTTGCGCTTGACCGGTTCGGCGTGCAGCTCCGCCAGGGAGACCGGACGCGGGTACGCGGGTGTCAGTACGCAATCGACCTCGGCCATGATCCGGTCGCAGATGGCCTTGAGTTGCTGCAGGCGGTATTGCGCCTGGAACAGCTGCACGGCGGTTGTACCGGGGGCTTTCTCCAGAACGGCCTTTATTACCGGCAGCACGGCGTCGGGCTGCTGCTCGATCAGCTCTCCGGCTACGCTGTAGCGCTCGGCCACCCAAGGACCTTCGTAGAGCAGGCGTGCAGCTTCAAGAAAGGGCTCGAAGTCAATCTCCACCGGCTCGCCGCCGAGGGCTTTCAGATGCTCGATTGTGGCGGCGAACAACGCCGGGCTTTCCGCGCAGCCGAGAAATTCCAGGTGCTGGGGTATGCCGAAGCGGAAGGTCTTGATCTGGCCGAAGGCCGAGCCGTCATTCCACAGCGGGTTGCTACGGCTGTACTCGTCGCGCGGATCGAGCCTGGCGGTGAGCGCCAGCAGCTGACTGGCTTCGGCCGCCGTCGCGGTGAAGAAGGTCACGCAGTCCAACGTACGGCAGGCCGGGACAACGCCGGCGGTGGAGATCAGCCCTTTGCTGGCCTTCAGGCCCACCAGGTTGTTCAGTGCCGCCGGCACCCGGCCACTGCCGGCGGTGTCGGTGCCCAGCGCGAAGGAACAGAGCCCCAGGGCCACGGCCAGCGCCGAGCCGGCGCTGGAGCCGCCGGAGGGGTAGTCCGGGTGCACCGAGTTGCGGCATTCGCCGTAGGGCGAACGGGTGCCGTTGAGGCCGGTGGCGAACTGGTCGAGGTTGGTCTTGCCCAGCGGCACCGCGCCGAGGGCGATCAGCTGTTCGACGATCGTCGCGCTGGTTTCGGGCGTGTAGGCGAACGCCGGGCAGGCGGCGGTGGTGGGCACGCCGGCGAGATCGATGTTGTCCTTGATGGCGAAGGGCACGCCGTAGAGCGGCAGGTCCTTCGGCGTCTTGCCGTCGAGCGCGGCCAGGTACGGCTCGAGCTCGGCGGCGCTCAGCAGGTGGATGAAGGCGTTGAACTCGCCGTTGAGCGCGGCGGCCTTGTCACGCAGGCCGAGGATCAGCTGGCGCGGCGTGGTGGTGCCTTCGGCATAGGCGGTGCGCAGGGTGGCCAGGCGCAGGTCGAATGTTGTGGTCATCTCATGTCCCTCGTAGGGTGGAAAACGGCGAAGCCTTTTCCACCGCGATGTTCGTTGCCGGCCCGCTGGGCCGGTGGGTGGACAGGCAAGGCGCTGTCCACCCTACGGTTGCTCGGCCTCAGGCCTCCTCGATCACCACCACCCGCTGGCCGGCGCGCACCGGCGAGCCGGGCTGGGCGCGGACTTCCTTGACCACGCCGGCGACCGGCGCGGTGAGCGGGATTTCCATCTTCATGCTCTCGAGGATCACCAGCACGTCGCCGGCCTCGACCCGCGTGCCCTCGGCCACCGACACCTGCCAGAGGTTGCCGGCGATATGGCTTTCGATGCCGTGCTCACCGGCGCCAAGCGGGGTGTCTTCACCGAGATCGGCCGCTACTTCCTCGCTCTCGAAATGTGCCAGCCCCGATTCGATCCAGCGCTGGCGCTCGGCGTCGAAGGCCGCGCGCTGCTGGCTGCGGAAGGCCTCGATGCCTTCGGCCTCGGCGGCGAGAAAGTCCTGGTAGTCCGACAGGCACAGCTCGGTCTCCTCGATCTTCAGCGGGTAGCGGCCCAGCGGAAAATCGCGGCGAATCTTCAGCAGCTCCTCGGCGCTGACCGGGTAGAAACGGATCTGGTCGAAAAAACGCAGCAGCCAGGGCTGGCCGCCGAACGCCTCGACGGCGCGGTAGCGGTTCCACATCTGCAGGGTGCGACCCACGAACTGGTAACCACCCGGGCCTTCCATGCCGTAGACGCACATGTAGGCGCCGCCAATGCCCACCGAGTTTTCCGCGGTCCAGGTGCGCGCCGGGTTGTACTTGGTGGTGACCAGCCGATGCCGTGGGTCCAGCGGAGTGGCCACCGGCGCACCGAGGTATACGTCACCCAGGCCCATCACCAGATAGCTGGCCTCGAACACCGTGCGGTACACCTCGTCGAGGTTCGGCAGGTCGTTGATGCGACGGATGAACTCCAGGTTGCTCGGGCACCAGGGAGCGTCCTTGCGCACCGTGGTCATGTACTTCTCGATGGCCAACTGGCAGGCCGGGTCGTCCCAGGACAGCGGCAGGTGGACGATGCGCGAGGGCACCTTCAGGTCCTGCGCGGCGCACACGGCATCCCACAGGCCGGCGACCATCTCCAAGAGATCCTCCAGCGCCAGGGTCTCGGGCTGGTAGTGCACCTGCAGGGAGCGGATGCCGGGGGTCAGGTCGATCACACCTGACTCGAACGGCGCCATGGCTACTGCGCTTGCCGATGCTGCGTCAAAACTCGACTCGGAATGCTCATTTGCCACATGCAAACTCCGCTTCCTCGCCGAGTCTTTCCTTGCCTCGCCTGCGCTCGCTACGCCCTGACCCAGTCCGAACGCTCTTTCCATAGCCTGCATCAGCGCATGGCCGCGGAAGCGCAGCACCAGGTCCAGCTCCGGCGCGCCGATTTCCAGCAACAGGTGGGTGTCGCCGGAGAGGCGGGCGACCAGGCGGCTGTCCGCTTCACCGATATCGAGCACGATGGGCGACTGCAGCGCCACCGGCGTGGCGACCACGGCCGCCGGCGCGAGGCTGGCGCACTCGGCATCGGCGGCCTTGGCCAGCTGGCGTGCGGTCAGCACGTCCACCGGCACGAAGCGCAGCTTGTCGCCGGCCTTGAGCTGGCCGAGCTGCCACAGATCCGCCTCGATGATGGTCACCGGGCAGACGAAGCCGCCCAGGCTCGGGCCGTCCGGGCCGAGGATCACCGGCATGTCGCCGGTGAAGTCCACCGCGCCGATGGCGTAGGGGTTGTCGTGGATATTGGATGGATGCAGGCCGGCCTCGCCGCCGCTCTCGCGCACCCACTCGGGTTTCGGGCCGATCAGGCGCACCCCGGTGCGGCTGGAGTTGAAGTGCACTTCCCAGTCGGTGGCGAAGAAGTGTGCGATGTAGCTCTCGGTGAAGTATTCCGGCGCGCCGTGCGGGCCGTAGATCACCCGCAGCTCGCGCACCGCCGGCAAGGCGCGGCACAGCTCGGCGGCGAGCGTGGCGCCGGCAGACGAGTCGCTCAGCGGTGCCAGGTGCAGCACGTCGCCGGCGCGCAGGGCGCGGCCACCGTGACCGCCGAACTGGCCGAGGGTAAAGGTGCTCTTACTGCCCAGATACTCCGGCACCTGCACGCCGCCGCGTACGGCCAGGTAGGAGCGGGCACCGGCGCCGGCAATCGTGCCGATGGTCAGGGTGCTGCCGGCCGGGACGAACAGCGCGGTGTTCATCGGTTGCGGCGCATCGTCGAGCTTCACCGGGATCTCGGCACCGGTCAGCGCCACCACCGCATCGGTGTTGAAGCGCAGGATCGGCCCGCTCATGGTGATTTCCAGCCCGGCGGCGTCCTCGGGGTTGCCCAACAGGGCATTGCCCAGGCGCAGCGCGCGACTGTCCATCGGCCCGGACGGCGGCACGCCCACTGCCCAGTAGCCGAGGCGACCGGGGAAGTCCTGCACGGTGGTCTGGGTGCCGGCGCTGATGACCTCGAAGGTATCGGCCTTGTAGCTGAGGCCCTCCAGACAGCGGGTCCAGGGGTTGCCGCTGGCGAACGGGGTGAAGGCAAGGATCTGGCGCAGATAATCGCGGTTGGTTTCCACACCATAGAGCAGGGTGTCGCCGAGGGCGGCGTCCAGCGCGACGCGGGCCTCTTCGCGGCTCGGGGACCAGGTGATTACTTTGGCGATCATCGGGTCGAAGTAGGGCGGGATCTCGCAGCCGGCCTCCACCCAGCTGTCGATGCGCAGGCCCTGGCCGTCGGCTTCGGGGAAGGCCACGGCGGTGAGCAGACCGGGGCTCGGCTGGAAATCCCGGCCCGGATCTTCGGCGTAGACGCGCGCCTGGATCGAATGGCCGCTGGGCTTGAGACCCTTCACCAGCTCGGCCAAAGGCGGCAGGTCGCCGGCGGCCAGCTCGATCATCCAGCGCACCAGATCGACGCCCCAGACCTGCTCGGTAACGCCATGCTCCACCTGCAGACGGGTGTTCACCTCGAGGAAGTAGAAGCGCTGGGCTTCGGCGTCGTAGACGAACTCCACGGTGCCGGCGCTGCGATAGCTGACCGCCTTGGCCAGGGTGATTGCCGCCTCGCACAGGGCCTCGGCCATGCCGGTCGGCAGGTTCGGCGCCGGGGTTTCCTCCAGCACCTTCTGGTTGCGCCGCTGCACCGAGCAGTCGCGCACGCCCAAGGCGATGACTTCGCCGGCGCCGTCGCCGAACACCTGCACTTCCAGATGGCGGGCACGCTCGATGTACTTCTCGATGAACACGCCCGAATCGCTGAAGTTGTTCTGCCCCAGACGCTTGACCGCGTCGAAGGCATCAGTGAGCTCCGCCGCCGAGCGGCACACGCGCATGCCGATACCGCCACCGCCGGCGGTGCTTTTCAGCATCACCGGGTAGCCGACCTGCTCGGCTGCGCCGAGGGCATCGGCGAGGCTGTCGAGCAGCTCGGTGCCCTCCAGCATCGGTACGCCGCGTTGTTTGGCCAAGGCGCGGGCGGTGTGCTTGAGGCCAAACACCCGCAGCTGTTCCGGCGTCGGGCCGACGAAGGCGATCCCGGCGGCCTCGCAGGCTTCGGCAAACGCCGCGTTCTCGGAGAGAAACCCGTAGCCGGGGTGGATGGCTTTCGCGCCGGTTTCACGGGCGATGCGGAGAATCTTCTGCGCGTCCAGATAGGTCTGTGTGGCCGGGCCTTCGCCCAGGCTGTGGGCCTCGTCGGCCTGCTGGATATGCAGGCTGGCGGCGTCGGCCTCGGAGTAGACGGCCACGCCTTTCACATCCAGGGCGCGCAGCGTACGCAGAATGCGGCAGGTGATGGCGCCGCGGTTGGCGATCAGCAGTTTGTCGAACATGGTCAGTAACCCTCGAAGGGCTGGCGGGCCGTCCCGCCTTTATTCATCAGTGCCACGGCCGTCCGTGGTTGGGGAGGGTTTCTTCGTTGCCGGTCGCTGGGGTCGCTGCCCGGCGCGCGCCTGCAGCAGCGGCAGCAGGTAGCGACGTAACAGCGGCATCAGTTCCACACCAGCACCTCGGCGGGCGTCGGGTTCCAGCCGTTGCAGGGGTTGTTCAGCTGCGGGCAGTTGGAGATCAGCACGATCACGTCCTGCTCGGCCTTCAGCTCCACATACTTGCCTGGCGCGGAGATGCCGTCGGCGAACGTCAGGCCGCCTTCGGGGGTCACCGGCACGTTCATGAAGAAGTTGATGTTGGCGCCAATGTCGCGCTTGGTCAGGCGACCGTCGTTGAGGCTCGCGCGCAGGAAGTTGTCACGGCAGCTGTGCATGTAGCCCTTGTCCAGCGCGTAGCGCACCACGTTGCTCTCCTGGGCGCAGGCCCCGCCGAGAGTGTCATGGCGGCCGCAGGTGTCGGCGGTGATGGTCAGAAGCGGGTTGCCGAGGTTCGAATAGAGCACCGTGCCGGTGGTGAGGTAGACGCGGTTCTGCCGGCGCAGGGTGCGCTGCGGGTCGTAGCGCTCGCGCGGGTTTTTCGCGCTGAAGAACAGCGTGTCCACCGCCTGGTTGCCTTCGAGATCGAGCAGGCGCAGGGTCTGTCCGGCCTTGACTTCGAACAGGTACGGTTCGCCGGCCGGGATCACATGGCGGAACGCGGCGGTTTCGGGGTGCAGGCTGCTTTCGGTAAGGCTCATCGCGGCCACCTCCTCAGATGTACAGACGTTCGGTGTTGTGAAAGGCACGGCCGTTTTCCAGGCGCGAGGTGCGGCAGAGCACGCTGATGCCATCGCTCTCGACCTTGTGCCAGCTCAGCTGCACCGGTTTGGGTGCGTACAGCGGATTGGGGTCCAGCGGATGCTGCAGGGCGGTGAGGATCACCAGGGTGTCCATCGGTGCGTACAGTTCTATGTAATCGCCGGCTTTGGAGTGGCCCTGGTGGAAGGCGAAGGCACCGTCGGCGGTGACGTCCACGCGACTGAACAGATTGAGCACCATGAGCAGGTCCTGCAGGTTCAGGTTCCACTTGCCCATTTCCACCAGCAGGTTGTCGGTGCCATTGCGGAAGAAGCCGTTGCGCAGTTCCTGATAGCGGCCCTGGCCGTACTTCTCGGCGACTTCATCGGCGTTCAGCACACCGCCGAAGCTGTCGTGCCAGCCGCAGGTGTCGGCCGTGATGGCGGCGAGTACGCGCCCCATGTCCGAGTACAGGCAATGCCCCGCGGTGAGCTTGGCGGTGTGCTGGCCCTTGAGGGTATCCGGCAGGTTCAGCCGCTCGCTCTTCTCCTGGGCGTTGAGCAGCATCAGGCTGACGTTGGCGCCGCCTTCGAGATCGGTCAGACGCAGCAGTTGACCGCGCTTGAGGATGAAGGAGGTGTGGCCGCCGCCGGGAACGGTTTCCTCGTACAGCGTGGGGCGGATCGCGAGTGAAGCACTCATGTCAGGCTCCTTGATAGGCAGTGCGAAAAGAGTCGGCGAGGGCGGTCGGCAGGCCTGCGGACGCGCCGGGAGCATGGCGGCCCTCGTGCAGCGGAATGTCGTAGGTCACCCGTGCGCCATAGGCACCCGGGGCGTGGGGATCGATGCGCGGTTTGTCGAAGACCAGAATGCGGCTGCCGAGGGTGAAGCCTTCCGAGAGGTCATGGGTGACCATGAACACCGTCAGCCGGGTTTCCCGCCACAGCTCCAGCAGCAGCTCATGCATGTCCTTGCGAATGCCGGGGTCGAGGGCGCCGAAGGGCTCGTCCAGCAACAGTACGCGGGGCTTCATCACCAGTGCCTGAGCGATGGCAAGGCGCTGCTGCATGCCGCCGGAGAGCTGTGCCGGGTACTTGTCCAGCGCATGGCCGAGGCCGACCTTGTGCAGCATCTGCGCGGCCTGCTCACGGGCATCGCGCTTGCGGCGTCCGAGCAGACGACCCAGCAGTGGGGCGCGCGGCAGTTCCAGGCCGAGGGCGACGTTGTCCAGCACCGTCAGGTGCGGAAATACCGAGTAGCGCTGAAAAACCACGCCGCGACTGGCGTCCGGTTCGTCTGCCAATGGCTGGCCATCCAGCAGGATCTCGCCACGGCTGGGCGCTTCCTGGCCGAGCAGCAGCCGCAGGAAGGTCGACTTGCCGCAACCGGAGGCACCGACCAGGGTGCAGAACTCACCTTCGGCAATCTTCAGGTTCAGGCGCTCCAGCACCACCTGGTCGCCATACTGCTGCCAGACATTCCTGACCTGGATGAACGGTCTGGCATCGCCTGCGCTGCGGCTTATAGGTGCGTCGTGCTCCAGGTGGGCGACGGATCCGCCCGCAACGGCTGCGCTCTTTCTGTCGCTCATGCCTTGGCTCCTTCATACCAGGGGAACAGCAGCTGGGTCAGGCGCCGCAGCGAGAAATCCATGGCCCACGCCAGCAGGGTGATCCAGGCGACGTAGGGCAGGATCACGTCCATGGCCATGTAGCGGCGTACGAGGAAGATGCGGTAGCCGAGCCCATCCGTGGAGGCGATGGCTTCGGCGGCGATGAGGAACAGCCAGGCCGAGCCGAGCACCAGGCGCAGGCTGATGAGCAGGCGTGGCAGAAGCTGCGGCAACACCAGTCGCAGGATCAGCGTCCAGGTGTTGGCGCCGAGGGTCTGCGCCTTGATCAGCAGTTCGCGGGGTATCTCGCGAGCACGCTGCTCGAGGTCGCGGGCGAGGATCGGGGTGATGCCGATGACGATCAGCATCACCTTGGACAGCTCGCCCAGCCCGAACACGATGAACAGGATCGGCAGGATCGCCAGCGGTGGCACCATCGACAGCACGGTCAGCAGGGGCGACAGCGGCGCACCGAACAGCGGCAGGGTGCCGGCGGCGACGCCCAGGCAGAGGCCGGCCACGGCGGCGATGGCCAGCCCGCTAGCGAGGCGCTTGAGACTCGAGGCGGTGTCCTGCCAGAACAGGTAGTCGCCCGAGCGCTTGTCCGGGGTGAAGGCGAGGCGTTCGACAGCCGCGCTCATCTGGCCGAAGCTGGGCAGCAGCTTGTCGTTGGGATTGATTTCCAGGCGCTGGGTAGAGCTGGTCAGGTACAGCGCCAGCAACAGGGCGAAGGGCAGTATGGCCAGAGCAAGCCAGCCGCTGCGGCTCGGCGTTCGATTGATCAGGCGCATGGGCAGGTGCCCCGGTTTGCGACAGCTGCTAGAACGGGCAGGGCGGTGAACGGCAGAGCCGATACGAGCGGGCACATGGCAAACCCTCCAGTGTTTGGGGATGGCGCAGGAGCTGCGTGCGGATCACGCTGTTCTCCCGGGCTTTTATCCCGCCGTGTAACCTCACTGGAGGTCGCCAACTCTCGGACCAGCCACTCGCGAGCGAGTCGGAACCCTAGTCGGCTATTTCGAATTGTCGCAGCAGCTTCGCCTGCAGGATCGACAAAGCAAGAGCGGTGCCAATGCAGGATTGGCAGGCGTCAGCGGCTTGTTGCGCTGAACCAAGGCTGGCGAGACGCCCCTTCATGGGGCATGAGCCGGGGCGCTGCCTGTTTATCGGGCAGGCCGCGCCGCGTTGTGGTGCACGCGGCGCGGGGCGTACCTCAGAGTCTGAGCTGGCCGATGGCGCGACTGAGGTCGGTGGAGAGGGCGGCGAGTTCGGCGCTGGTGCTGGCGGAGCTGACGGTCTGCTCCACGGTGCGCTCGGTGACGTCGCGAATGCCGGTAACCGAGCGGTTGAGTTCCTCGGCGACCTGGCTCTGCTGCTCGGCGGCCACGGCGATCTGCGTGTTGCTTTCGCGCATCTGCGCCACGGCTTCGGCGATGGCTTCCAGGGCTTGGGCGGCCTCGTGGGCCTCACGCACGCAATCGTCGGCCTTGAGCGAGCTCTCCTGCATGAACTCCACGGCGTCGCGGGTCATCGATTGCAGTCCGGTGATCATCTGAGTGATCTCGTCGGTGGAGTCTTGAACGCGTTTGGCCAGGTTGCGTACCTCGTCGGCCACCACCGCGAAACCGCGACCCTGCTCCCCGGCGCGGGCGGCTTCGATCGCCGCGTTGAGCGCCAGCAGGTTGGTCTGCTCGGCGATGCTGTGAATCACGCTGACCACACCGTTGATCTTCTGGCTATCGGCGGCGAGCTGCTCGATCATCTCCCCGGTCTGCTGTACGCCCTGGGACAGGCTGGAAATGGATTTCTCCACCCGCCCGACCACGCGATGGCCGTCGCCGGCGAGACGGTCGGCATTCTGCGACTGATCACGGGTTTCGCGCGCATGCTCGGCGATCTGATGCACCGTGGCGCTCATTTCGTTGATCGCGGTGGCGGCCTGGTCGGTCTCGCCCTGCTGGCCGCGCATGCCGTTGTGCACGTCATTCATGCTAAGTGCAAGGCGGCTGGCGCCCTCGTCGAGACGCGCGGCGGCCTGGGCAACCGTGCTGACGACGCGCTGATAGCCGCCCTGCATGGCGTTGAACGCGCCGGCCATCTGGCCGACCTCGTCACGGCTGTCCAGCGGCACGCGAGCCTGCAGGTCGCCGCTGCGCTCGACGTGCAGCATGACGTCCTTCAGTGTGTTGAGGTGGCTGAGCAGGAAACGGATCAGCAGCTGCGAGGCGGCGAGCAGACCGAGCATCAGCACGGCGACAGCGGCGGCATAGCTGAAGAAATGTTGCCCCAGCACCTGGATCACGCTGGGCGCGCGTGCCATTACCGCGAGCTTCCGGCCATCGGGGCGGGTGAGCATTTCCACACCGATCAGCGGGTTGGAGGCGAACAGGCGATCATGGGGCAGCGCCGTCCAGCCAGAATCGGCCAGCGGCTGGCGATCGACCATGGCCCGTTGCCCGGCGGGATAGACAGTCAGGTCCGCCGCCTGCGGCAAGGTCGCGTCATCGGGCCAGGTAGCCAGAAGGGCTGCGCGCGCCTGAGCGGCACTACGGGCGTCGGCGCTGCGAGCGCTTTGCTCCAGCTGCACGGCATAAAGCACCAGCAACAAGGCGATTACGAAAGTCACCATGTTGAGCGCCCAGAACTTGTACTTGAGCGACAGATCGCGAATCCAAACGGCCATGGCTGCTCTTCTTCTATTGAGGGTTGCCGGAGCGCGCGTTAGCGCTTTCGGCGCGACGGAATAATTAACGGCTGCCCGGCGCAGAGCTTGAGTGGATTTTTATGAATCAATCGAGGTCAGGCAGGCCGAAGAATCGGCGCGCTGTTAGCGTGGTTTGATCTGCCAACTGGGCTTCGCTTTCGCCACGATGCAAGGCCACCTCACGCAGCACTTCTGGCAGGTAGGCCGGCTCGTTATGCCCGCTTTTCGGCTTCGGCCGCAGGCTGCGAGGCAGCAGGTAAGGGGCGTCGCTTTCCAGCATCAGTCGGTCCGCGCGGATGTCCCGCACCAATGGATGCAGATGGGTTCCTCGCCGCTCATCGCAGATCCAGCCGGTGATACCGATGTGCAGATCGAGGTCCAGATATCCGTACAGCGCGCGCTTCTCGCCGGTGAAGCAATGCACGACCGCCGCGCTGAGCCGATCACGGAACGGTTTCAGGATCGCCACCAGGCGTTCGCTGGCGTCCCGTTCGTGAAGAAACACCGGCATGGCGCTCTCTGCCGCCAGCTGCAGCTGCTCTTCCAGTGCGCGTTCCTGTAGTGGTCGGGGCGAGAAGTCGCGGTTGAAGTCCAGCCCGCACTCGCCGACGGCACGCACCTCGGGCTCGGCCAGCAGGGCGCGCAGTTGGCTGGCGCTGTCGACGCTCCACTGGCTGGCGTCATGCGGATGAACGCCGGCGGTGCAGAACAGATGCCGGCGGGATTCGTCGAGTTGGCGGCACAGGGCGAGGGCGGCTTCGCTTTCCGCGAGACTGGTTCCGGTGAGCACCATCTGCGTCACGCCTGCCGCTCTGGCGCGTTCCACTACCGCGGAGGGGGCGGAGGCGAGAGAGCGGTGAGTCAGATTGACACCGATATCGACAAGCTGCATGAGAACCTCTAAATACTAAAAATGAAGTAAATCAATAGGATAGAAAATAAATCTAAACCAAGTTTTTAGGCGAAACTGGCGCAATCGCTCGCGCTGTGCGAATCTTTGCCACCTTTTTGCGGGCAGGGAGCACCGCAACAGCGTTCTTCGTGTCCCAAACCGGTGCATCTTCGATGTCACGATTGCTGCCACTTTTGCTCTGCCTGTTGCTGGTTTCGCTGCCGCTCACGGCAAGCGCCCGCGTGGCCGGACCGGAGGCCTGGCAGTCGAGCGACAAGGTACGTGATCTGGCCGAAATTCGCCGCAGCGGTGTGTTACGCGTGCTGGTGAACCAGAGCCGCAACAGCTCCGGTGAGGTCAAGGGCGAAGCGATCGGCGTGGAATATGCCCGCTTGCGTGCCTTCGAGCAGTATCTGAACCGCAACGCCGCGCCCGGGAGGGCCATTACCCTCAAGATCGTTCCCAAGGCCAAGGACCAGCTGCTCGGCGCGCTGCAGCGCGGCGAAGGGGATTTGGTGGCGCCCGGGGAACTACTGCCGCTGGCCGGCATGAAAGGCATCAGTCGCAGCCGGCCGGTGGTCCGCGATGTGGCGCTGGTAGTGGTCGGACGTCAGGGCGGGCCGCGCTACCAGCGCCTCGAGCAGCTCTCCGGTCGCAGCCTGGCGCTTTCCCCAGGCAGTGCGGCCGGGCCGGCGTTGGCGCGGCTGAACAAGCAGCTGATGGAGCGCAAGCTGGCGCCCATCGTCGCCGAATGGGTCGACCCGACCCTGGCGGTGGAGGATGTGCTGGAGATGGTGCATGCCGGGGTCTATCCGGCCACTGTCGTCGAACAGACCATCGCGCAACGCTGGGCCAAGGTGATGCCGAAGCTGCGCATCGAGCAGCACCTGAGCCTCGGTGAGAAGACCAGCATGCACTGGTTCGTGCGCAAGGACGCCAGCATGCTGCGCGCCAGTGCTGATCGCTTTCTCAAGGATTTCGACCTGCCGGACAACCAGGATGCCGCCTTCGAGCGCGTCTATCGGCGGCTGTACAAGGTGCAGTACCCACTGGATCGAGTCGGCCGTCAGCGGCTGGAAAAGGTCCGTCCGACGCTGCAGCGCTACGCCGAGCAGATCGAGCTGGACTGGCTGAACCTGGCAGCGCTGGCGTTCAAGGAGTCCACGCTAAATCCGGCTGCGAAGGGCGCCGGCGGCGCGACAGGGCTGATGCAGGTCACGCCGGCGACCGCCCGAGCGATGGGCGTGAGCAACATCCAGCAGCTGGATAACAACGTGCAGGCCAGCGCCAGGTACCTGGCCAATATCCGCCGCAACTACTTCGCCAGCCCCCGGTTGAACGAGCGCGAGCGCATGGCGTTCATCCTTGCGGCCTACAACCTCGGGCCGCAGCGGGTGCAGAGCATGCGCGCCGAAGCCAGGCGGCGCGGTCTGAATCCGGACCAGTGGTTCTTCCAGGTCGAGCGCATCGCCATGGAAACGGTCGGCATGGGTGTGGTGGCCTACGTCAACAGCGTCAACAAGTACTACCTGGCCTACCAGCGCGAACGCTATCTGCTCGAGGCGGACCGCAAGACCGCCGCCAACTGATCTCCCTCAGCGAGTCTGATTCTGCTGCAGAGCAGCGAGCAGCCGCAGACGCTCGCTGTCACTGAAGTGCTGTGCTTCCAGTCGCTCGACGGCGGCACGGCGTTCGACCTCATCTAGCCCGCGGACGGCTTCGATACGGGCGAGTTCCTGCTGATAGCTGGCGACGCGTTGCTGCCATTGCTGTCGTTGCCGGTCCAACGCTTCCAGCCGATCCGCCGCGGCGCTGCCTACCAGTTGCTGGCGCAGCTGATGCAGCTGCTGCGGGCCCGCTCCGCTCGCCAGCAGAGCTTTGGTCTGATCACGCAGCTCGGTCTGTAACTGGGGGATCAGCAGATCCTGCATTTCGATGGGCAGCCCAGCACGCAGCTGATCGATGGCACGGCCCTTGGCATCGCTGTCCAGCGCTGGATCGAAGCGGATGGCCAGCCGCTCCAGACTGAACTGGTCATAGGCTTCCTCCAGGCCGAAGAACGCCTGGTGAACCGTCGGATCAAGCACGCGCGCGCGTAGTGCCCGTACCGCGCTCAATCGCTCCCGCATCGCAGCGAGATCCGCTGCTCGGGGATGAGCGGCTTCAAAATCAAGGAGTTGGCGCTTGTAGTTGAGATACTGGTTGAGGGCGGAGAGCGCTTGCGCCTTCGCGGGCTCCGACAGTTGCGTGGTGATTTGGCGACGCAGGCGCTCAATGCTCTGCTTCAGCGGCTCCTCGCCGATGGCGCTGAGAAAGTAGTCGAACAGCTGGCGAAGCTCGCGGTCGATGATCAGGTTGCCGGCAGTGTCCAGTTGGAACTGGCCGTCGACCTGGGTGCCCTTGAAGGAGTCGGGCAGCTTCGCCATGACCTGTGGCGCCGTGCCGGTCGCTGCGCGCTGGGCAGCGCGTGTGGGAGCCTGGTTGGCTGCAGGGGACGAGGCGGGCGCTCCGGCCATCGGCGCCTCTGTGGATGCGGGCCGGGTGAGGAAGATGCCCAGACCCAGCGCGACGGCCAGCGGCAACAGAAGGATGGTTCTGCTCATGGAGTTGCCTTGCAGTGGCGGCCGGGATCGACGATCCCGGCCTGGTTCATGAGACGGTTCAAAGACCCGCGTTCTTCAATCGGTTGGCGTGCTGGCGGTAGACGCTGACCGGGTCCGTCTCGAACAGGCTGGTCAGCCCCATGAACTGGTTAACCTCGTCCAGATGGTTCATGCGGTAGTTGTCGCGGATCACCATCCCCAGGTGCGAGCTGCAGCGTCCGACCAGCCCGTCATTGGGTCCGCTGAAGGCCAGCGAGCCGGCGCCCATCATGGCGTCGCTCACGTCCAGCGGATTGGTCAGCGGACTGGTGCCGCTCCAGGAGTAGTAGTGCACGCCATTGACCTTGTAAGCACCTTCGCCGCATGCGGTGGTGGGTATGCCCTGGGGGAACTTGGCATTGAAGCGGGCCGCGCCCTCGCTGTTGAGCGATTCCAGCGAACCCAGGGAGTTCTGCGGAGCGGTGCTGGAACTGCCGGAGACGAAGTTGATGAACGCGCCCATGGCGTTCACCAAGCCGGCGATTATAGCCTCACCGGATGAACCCTCTGGAACCTTGCGGATCAGATCCGCCACGTCGGAGCCCTTGTGGGGTGCGCCGACACTGGTGACCGAGGCGATCAGGTCCGGCCGTACGCCTGCCACGTACCGGATGGTCGGTCCGCCGTGGCTGTGGCCGATCAGGTTGACCTTCGGCTTGCCGCTGATAGCAACGATTTCCTCGACCTGGGCCAGCAGTTCCTCGCCACGCAGTTCCGATGTGTTGAGCTGGCTGACTTCGGTGACGTAGACCTGCGCGCCGTCTCGGCGCAGCGCACTGGGGATGCCATACCAATAGTCGATGCCCAGCAGACTGTCGAAACCCAGCATGCCGTGGGCGAGCACGATCGGGTACTTCGTGGCGGTGTAGCCGCTGCCGGTGGCAGCGAATGCCTGACCGGAAAGCGCCAGGGCGCTTCCGAGACAGAGGGCGAGCAAGGTTTTGTTCTTGTTCATGGACGCACTCTTCGAATGTGAATCGGGCTATGGGGCAGTCCCTTGCCGTTCACCGCGCATGGCGCGTACTGCGCCCTTGCCAGCGCAGCATTCGTGCCAGAGCCGGCCCACTCGGCAGCGTCCGCTCTAACTGGCGGATCGCAGCGATGCGGCTAGCGTTGCGCTATCAGGCGGGTTGGGCGTGCCTGTTACGAAGCGAAACGCCGAAGTGGGTAATTAGGTGATGATCTGGCTTTTTCGCAGAACATGAGCGTTTAAAGCCTGCATGATTGACGATTATCGTGACTAAATATTCTGTATCTGACTGTCTGGTCATGGGTAATCGATGGCGACGACGTACCAGAGCTTTGTTCCGGTCGGCGTCTGCACCTGCACCTCGGCGTCCAGCGCCTTGCCGACCAGTGCGCGGGCGAGGGGTGAATCGATGCTGATCATGCCCTGGCGCAGGTCCAGCTCATCGGGACCGACGATGCGGTAGCGCGCCTGCTCACCGTCTTCATCCTCGAGCGTCACCCAGGCACCGAAGTACACCTTGTTGGGGTCGCTGGGTCGTTCGCTGACGACTTTCAGCTTTTCCAGACGCTTAGTCAGAAAGCGGACACGGCTGTCGATCTCGCGCAGCATCTTCTTGCCGTAGGTGTACTCGGCGTTTTCCGAACGGTCGCCCTGGGCGGCGGCTTCGCTGACCGACTGGGTAACCTGTGGTCGCCTGACATGCCACAGCTCGTGCAATTCGGCGCGCAGCCGGGCCTCGCCTTCTGGTGTGATCAGCGGCGTGCCGGCCGGGCGGGGTGGGCGATAACGGCTCATTGAATTCCGACCTCGCTGCAAAAGCGCCGATTGTAGCGCTTCAGTTCTCGCGCAGTACGCTCAACGGGCTCGCGTTGAGGGCGCGACGCGTGCCGATCAGCCCGGCGCTGCCGACCAGCAGCGCGCCGATCAGCGGCAACAACAACAGCCAGGGATGCGGCTGCCAGCGCAGGTCGAACGCATAGTGATAGAGTAGGGCGCTCACCAGTTCGCAGCCAAGCGCGGCGAGCAGGCCGCTGGCAGCGCCGAGCAATCCGAACTCGGCCCGGCGCGCCCTCAGCAGCAGACGCCGTTCGGCCCCTAGCGCGCGCAGTAGCGCACCCTGGCGGATGCGTTCGTCCAGTGTCGCTTGCAGACCGGCGAAGAGCACGGCCAGCCCCGCCGCCAGCACGAACAGCAGTACGTACTCCACCGCCAGCGAGACCTGCGCGAGGATGCTGCGCAGCTGGGCCAGCAGCGCCTCCACTTGGAGCAGGGTCACCGACGGGAACGCCCGCGCCAGCTCCACCAGTTCGCGCTCGTTGCCTGGTGGCAGGTGAAAGCTGGTCATGTAGGTGGCCGGCATGCCTTGCAGGGTGTCGGGCTCGAAGATCATGTAGAAGTTGGGCTGGAAGCTGTCCCAGTTGACCTCGCGCAGGCTGGTGACGCGAGCGTCACGCGTCAGCCCGCCTATGGTGAAGCTCAGCTGGTCGCCCAGCTTCAGCTGCAGGCTTTCGGCCAGTTCGGCCTCGACGGACACGCCTGGCAGCTCCGCCTCGGCCCGCTCATGCCACCACTGGCCAGCCACCAGATGATTGTCCTTGGGCAGGTCGGCCGACCAGGTCAGGCTGAGATCGCGACGAATCGCGCGTTCGCCCTGGGACTCCTTGCTGACCAGCTGGCGGACCGGCTCGCCATTGATCGCCACGAGTCGGCCCGGCACCACCGGATACAGTGGCGCGGCATGGCTGGAGAGTGCGTCGATTCGCTCGGCGAAGGCATCCTTTTCTGCAGGCAAGACGTTGAGTACGAAATGGTTGGGTGCGTCGTCCGGCAACTGGTCCTGCCAGGTGTCGAGCAGCTCGCCGCGCAACAGGGCGATCAGTGCCATGGCCAACAGGATCAGGCCGAAGGCAAGCGCCTGTCCCGCCGCTGCAAGCGGATGCCGCAGCAGCTGACCCAGACCCAGCCGCCAGCTCAGCGAAGCGCCGGCAAGCAGGCGACGCATACCCTTCAGGCCGAGCAGCAACAGGCCTCCCAGCACCAGCGTGGCAAGCAGGCCGCCGCCCAGCAGAGCCAGGGTGATCTTCAGGTCCAGGCTCAGCCGCCACATGATCAGGCCGAGGGCCAGGATCGCCGTGCCGTACACCAGCCAGGCGCTGGGTGGCACCGGCAGCAGGTCGCGGCGCAGTACCCGCAATGGCGGTACGCGACCCAGTCCTGCCAATGGCGGAAGGGCAAAGCCCGCCAGCGCCACCAGACCCGTGGCCACACCGGCTGCGGCGGGCCAGATGCCGCCGGGGGGAATCTCCTGCGCCAGCAGATCGCGCAGGAGGTAGAACAGCCCGTGCTGTGCGGCCCAGCCGAGCAGGGCGCCGACAAGGCTGGCCAGCAGGCCAAGCATGCCCAGTTGCAAGGTATAGAGCAGCAGCGCGTCATGGCGGGAAAGGCCCAGACAGCGGAGCAGCGCACTGGCATCGAAGCGGCGTGTGGCGAAGCGGGCAGCCGACAGCGCGACGGCAACGCCCGCCAACAGGATCGCAGCCAGGCTCGCAAGGTTCAGATAGCGTTCCGCACGGCCCAGTGCGCCCCCTATCTGCCGGTTGCTGTCGCCGGCGGTTTCGATGCGTTGATGGGCTTGCAGACCGGGCTGCAGTGCCTGCTGGTAAGCCGCCAGTGCGGCGCTTTCGCCGCGCCAGAGCTCCCGGTAGCGCACTCGGCTGCCAGGCTGGACGACACCGGTCGCGGCAAGGTCGTCCAGGTGCATCAGCACGCGTGGCGTCAGGCTGTAGAAATCACCGACCCGATCGGGCTCGTAGGTCAACACGCGGGTCAGGCGCAGCAGCTTGTTGCCGACTTCGATGTCGTCACCGATTGCCAGATCCAGGGCGGCGAACAGTCTGGCCTCGGCCCAGGCTTCACCCGGGGCCGGACCGCCGCCGGCTTCTTCGGCGCCGTAGGGCTGCGCCGCACTGCGCAAGGCGCCGCGCAGGGGATAGCTGCTGCTGGTCGCTTTGACACTGGCGAGCTGCAAGTCCTGGTCGGTGGCGATGACACTCGAGAATTCGACCACCTGGGCATGTTCCAGCCCCTGTGCCTTGCCGGCTTCGATCTGTTGCGCCGAGGCGGGTGCGCTGCCGCCCAGCACCAGGTCGGCGCCAAGAAACTCGCTGGCCCGCAGCAGCATGGCGTCGTTCAGGCGTGCACCGAAATAGCCGATGGCGGTACTGGCAGCGACGGCGATCAACAGAGCGAAAAACAGCACGCGCAACTCGCCGGCGCGAGCATCGCGCAGCAACTGCCGGTAAGCCAGAGCGAACAGGCGCGTCTTGGGTAGGCCCATCATTCGCTCGTCTCGCTGGCGATCTGGCGCCCACCCTCGAGGCGAAGCACGCGATGGCAGCGCCTGGCCAGGCGCTCGTCGTGGGTGACCAGCACCAGGGTCGTGCCGCGCTCGCGGTTAAGCTCGAACATCAGCTCGGTGATATGCGCGCCAGTATGGGTGTCGAGGTTGCCGGTGGGTTCGTCGGCAAACAGTACCTCGGGCTCGGCAGCGAACGCACGGGCCAGGGCGACGCGTTGCTGCTCGCCACCGGAAAGCTGGCGGGGATAATGCTGCAGGCGCTCGCCCAGGCCAACGCGAGAGAGCAGCTCGGTGGCGCGTTCGCGAGCATCGCGGCGCCCGTCCAGTTCCAGCGGCAGCATCACGTTCTCCAGTGCGTTGAGGCTGTCGAGCAGCTGGAACGATTGAAAGACGAAACCGACGTGTTCGGCACGCACCCGCGCCCGCTGGTCTTCGTCGAGCGCTGCCAGCGCATGGCCGGCCAGATGAACTTCGCCCGAACTCGGTAGATCGAGCCCGGCCAGCAGGCCGAGCAGTGTCGACTTGCCCGACCCTGAGGTGCCGACGATGGCCAGGCTGTCGCCCTTGGCCAGCTGCAAAGAGAGGTCGGCCAGGATGCTCAGCTCGCCTTCCGCGCTGGGTACCACTTTGTTAAGGTTCCGGGCGTCGAGAATATTGCCGCTCATGAGGGAATCCGATGCGAAGGTGGCTGAAATGCGGGGCCCTGGCGCTGCTGTGCTGGGCTCAGGGAGCCCTGGCCGGAACCGTACTGGTGGTCGGCGATAGTATCAGCGCCGCTTTCGGGCTGGAAACCAGCCAGGGCTGGGTGCATCTGCTGCAGGAACGCCTCGTCGAGGGCGATGATTCCTGGCGTGTGGTGAACGCCTCTATCAGTGGCGATACCACGGCTGGCGGGCTTGCCAGGCTCGATCCGCTGCTCGAGGCGCACACCCCTGCGGTGGTCATTCTGGAGCTGGGCGGCAATGACGGATTGCGTGGGCAGTCGCCTGTGCAATTGAAACAGAATCTTGCGGCGATGGTTGAGATGTCGCAGGAAGCGGGAGCCAAGGTGCTCATTTTAGGGATGCTTATGCCCCCTAATTTGGGCAAGAGATACACCGAGGCGTTCGCCAAAGTGTTCCCTGAAGTGGCCTCTGAGTACGATGTCCCACTGGTCCCGTTTCTGCTGGAGGGCGTGGCTGGCGTGCCTTCCATGATGCAGGGTGACCAAATCCATCCGACTGCTGAAGCCCAATCGAAACTGCTGGATAACGTCTGGCCTGCTCTCGAACCGCTGCTCTGATTCAACCGTAAGGATTGAGCGAGAGACGCCAAGCGTAGCGGCTTTACGCCCCGAATGTCTAACAGTGTTCTAACAAACTTCTAACACCGAAGGACCTTCACGTGCCTCAGCGATCCAAGGGGACCGAGGGCGGCACGGGGGAATGTGGCTGGTCTTCTTTATTGAGATGAGGTCTCAGATTTTTCTCCCAGATTCTCAAGGCAGACCGAGCGACCAGCGAGACGACCCAAGGCGCAACCACCAGCAGCCAATAAGCAGCCTGTAGCTTGCCCATGCGAGTCTCCTACTGATTTAGTCAGGTATTGCAAAAAGAAGCCCCAAGACCCATTCAGGTCGAGGAGCTTTAAACCGAATCTCAAGGAGACCCAGTGACAGCCAGTTGTCGGCAGAGGATGGCCCCAGGTTTACCCAGGGCTCATTCCTTTGGATTGGAAGGGGGATGGTTATCACAACCACCTCCCGTCCTCAGGTGCATCTCCCAGGGCCTTACGGCTGCGCTGAGAGGACCAATTGCTTGATGATCGGCAGGGCTACCGGCGTGGTTTCCCACTCGGAACCACCCAGCTTCACTTCGACCATAGCGGTTGCCATCACGTCCACCACAGCGGAGACCTCAAGGTCCCAGCTCTGGGTCGAAGCATTACGGCTCAGTTCCACCCGCCAGACATCGCCGTTCTGGTCTTCACGGAACGACAACAGGGCGAACGCCTTGGGCACCAGAAAGATGCCTCGGTCTGGACCGCTGTAGACCTGAACACGGGTCCCCACCAGCTCGTCTATGTCCTCAAGGCCAGCCCGTTGAGCGGCACGGTTGAGGGTCGGACGGAGGGCAACGGGGATCAGAACGCCGAACTCGGAGACATCACGGCCCCAGAAGGTGTCGAGGTTGACCGCCAGGATGTCCAGCAGGTCCTCAGCCTGGGCAGCAGGGCTACCGCTGAGGGCTCCCACATATGCCTTGGTGACCGAAGGTTGACCCTCAAGGCTCTGGGCAATCTTACCGGCCAGGGTCAGCTCAAGGTCATCCAGCAGTTTCTCCCCGGTCTGCGCCATGCTGCGCTCAGTGAAGCCGAACTGGACGGTGTGGTCGAAGATCGACACACGACCCGATACCAGAATGCCGACCTCAGGGGCCTCCATCGAGACCAGGGAGCCTGCTTTGGCATCGCCGTGGGTCATCGTTTGCCCATCATAGGTCTGGCGGGGATCGAAGGTAACGGAGCGGTCAGCCATTAGGGCGACCTGGGGGGCGGTCGGCTGGGAGCCGTAGGGGCGAACCTCAGAAGGAAACGCCGTGTTCATGTTGTCGCGCC
>NZ_JACBXH010000007.1:0-122407 GCF_041381355.1 Pseudomonas sp. LM13 | reverse complement strand
CTGAACACATCTCAGTTGCATATATATCAATTGTTAAATTGGCAAACCCTTCATCAGAACCCACTCCGGCCTACTTGGCTGAGGCGGGCTTCTTTTGCCAACGAACATCTCTCTCAAAACAACTGATAGGAAGCCATCATGATCAGCTGCCCATTCTGTAAATCCACAAACGTCATAAGTCGTCATGCAGGCCGCCAGGTTGGTGAGCGCCTTGGTGGCGTCACGGGGGCCATTGGTGGTGCCGCCAACTCAATTACCGGCGCAAAGCTTGGCTCGATGGTTGGCGCAGTCGGAGGCCCGTTAGGTTTAGCGCTCGGTGGTTTTGCCGGCGCGCTGCTAGGCGGCCTATTAGGCGCAACAGCAGGAACTGTAGCCGGAAGGCAGGTCGGCGATATGGCAGACAGCTCTTTCGTGGACAACTGCCAGTGCCTGAATTGCGGGAGCACATTCCGCAGCATTTAACACATCCGCCATCCGCATCAACGCAATCAATCCCATATGCAGTCGAAACCACTCATTGGAGATCCTTCTCATGGCTCATCTCGTCGAAACCATGGCCTATGTTGGTGCCGCACCATGGCATGGACTGGGCAACAACCTGCCGCAAAAGCAACCTATCGAAATCTGGCAACGCGAAGCCGGCATGGATTGGCAGATCCAGGAAAGCCCCGTGCACTTCAAGTCGGACGCCATCGGCCATCTGGGCGCGATCCACTCATTCCCCGAGCAGAAGGTGCTCTACCGCTCCGACACCAAGGCACCGTTGTCGGTCGTCTCGAAGCGCTATCACACCGTGCAGCCTCGTGAGGTGCTGGAGTTCTACCGGGACCTGACCGAGGTATCTGGCTACGAGCTGGAAACCGCTGGCGTGCTCAAGGGCGGTCGCAAGTTCTGGGCACTGGCGCGTACCGGGCAAGGCGCTGCACTCAAGGGCAACGACCAAGTCAATGGCTACCTGCTGTTGGCTACTTCCTGCGACGGCACCCTGGCCACCACGGCAACGCCCACCACTATTCGCGTAGTCTGCAACAACACGCTGACCATCGCCCTGGACGGCACCAGCCGTGCGATCAAGGTTCCGCACAGCACCCGCTTCGACGGCGATCTGGTGAAGAAGCAGCTGGGTATCGCTGTCTCGCAATGGGACGACTTTATGTACCGCATGCGCCACCTGGCTGAACGCAAGGTGCAGTGGCATGAGGCACTGGGCTTCTTCATGAACGTGATGTGCGAGACCAGCCCGACTGGCGCACTGCCGGAGCAACTGCCCAACGAACGCGCTCTGCGCAAAGTGCAGGAGCTGTACGAAGGCCGTGGTCGCGGCAGCCATCTGGACTCGGCACGCGGCACCGCCTGGGGCCTGCTCAATGCCGTGACCGAGTACGTCGATCACGAGCGCCGGGCACGCAGCGCGGAGTACCGCCTCGACTCTGCATGGTTCGGCCAAGGCGCCCAGATCAAACAGCGCGCATTGGATACCGCCCTGCAATTGGTCGCCTGACCTTCTACCCACCCCATAACGCCCGGCCCGCTTCGTTGCAGGTCGGGCGTTTCTATTTCTGCAAGGTGAACATTATGAAAGCCACTTCATTGAGTCGCAGCACCAGCAAATCCCGCCCGGCCCTGCGTCTGGTCAGCACCAAGGAGCTGCCGCGCGGGGACTGGCTGCAGATCCGCAAGCAAGGTATCGGCAGTTCGGACGCTGCGGCTGCCGTAGGCCTCAACCCCTATAAATCGCAGTTGGAACTGTGGATGGAGAAGACCGGTCGCGATGCTGGCATGCCGAAGGCCGATCCTCAGGATGAGGAAAGCCCGATGTATTGGGGCAACGTGCTGGAGCCCATCGTGGCTTGGCACTACAGCAACCGCACCAAGAACAAGGTACGGCGCATCAATGCCGTGCTCCAGCATCCGGATCCGGAGCTGCCCTGGATGCTCGCCAACATCGACCGCGAGGTGATCGGGGCTGACGATGTGCAGATCCTCGAATGCAAGACAGCCGGCATAAACGGGGCACGCCTCTGGAAAGAGGGCGTGCCAGAGTATGTGCAGCTGCAGGTGATGCACCAGCTCGCCGTCACCGGCAAGCAGGCGGCTGATGTGGCGGTACTGCTGGGTGGCCAGATGCTGGAGATCCACCGCATCGAGCGAGATGAGCAGATGATCGCTCGGCTGATCGAGCTGGAGCGCCAGTTCTGGCACTACGTGGAAACCGACACGCCACCACCGACTGATGGCACGGCTTCCGCTGAGTCGGCCCTGCGCTGCCTCTACCCGGAGGACAACGGCCAGGTCGTCGACTTCAGCCAGCATGCTGGGCTCTCTGCAGCCTATATCGAGCTTAAGGCCGTGCGTCAGTCGATTGCCGACAAGGAGAAACGTGAGGCCGAGCTCAAGCAAATGCTGCAGCAGGCTATGGGCGACGCCAGTCGGGCGGAGTTCTCCAGCGGCTATGTCAGCTGGCGCAAAGCCAAGGACAGCATCGGCCTCGATGTCGCGCAACTGCTCAAGGACAAGCCCTACCTGCAGGCCAAGTACCCACTGCTGAAACCAGGTGCACGGCGCTTCCTGGTCGGCTGAAACTCAACTACTCCATCCCTCCCCTTGGCCAGTCCATGCAGTTAGCGCTGCCTGGCTGGCCTTTTTCATTTCCAGGAGAATCACCATGCTCAAAGGTCTGGCTATCACTCCGCCAGTGCTCGGGCGGATTTCCATCGGCAAGGTCATCGAGAAAAACGGCAAGCGACTGCCGGAGAAGGATGACCAATTCACCATCACGTCCCAAGTGCAGGGTAAGGACGGCTGGCTGCTGCACCCGCTCAATGACGAGTTGCGTCATGGCAAGGACGACAAGCTGCGCAGCATTCCGGTACGCCTGCTGTTTAATGAACCGGAGCTGAATTTCCGCGCCGACTACACGCTGTTCGACCGGCAATCGGGCCGACCTGTTTGCGTCGGCAATGGTGAGACCTGCAAGCGGGTTACCCAGGACGGCATGCAGTCACTGCCCTGCCCTTCACCGGATGCCTGCCCGCTCGCCAAAGGCGGTGCCTGCAAGCCCTACGGCCGACTGAATGTGGTTATTGGCGATGAAGATCCGCTGGGCAGCTTTGTGTTTCGCACCACGGGCTTCAACAGCATCCGCACCCTGGCAGCTCGCCTGCATTACTTCCAAGCCATCTCGGGTAACCGCCTGGCCTGTCTGCCGCTGGAACTGCGTCTGCGGGGCAAGTCGACTCGCCAGAGCCACGGCACGCCAATCTTCTACGCCGACCTGACGGTACGCGGTGGGATGGATATGGCAGAGGCACTGGTGACCGCCAATGAGCTCGACTCACGGCGTCAGGCTGCTGGCTTCAATCAGGCCGCGCTAGATGAAGCTGCACGACGCGGCTTCGGCAACGGTGCGTTCGAAGACAGCGAGGAGGATGCCAGCGCGATCGTTGAAGAGTTCTACCCCGAGGGTGAAGCCCCTGCAGCAGCGCCCACCGCTTCACTCCACCCAACCAAAGCCAGCCTGGCTGACAAGCTTGACGCAAAAGTTGCTCGTCAAAACCCGTCCACAGACCAAAACCAAGGAGGCCGCCATGCGCCTGCACAAGCTGAAAGCCAGTGACACGACCGGCACCTACCTGGTCGAGTCGCCGGTTACGGAAAGCGACATTCTGCTAATGGCTAAGCAGTTGGCCAGCCTGCGTCTACGCAGGGGGCGTGCACTGACTTCACCCAATGAAGTATTCAGCCACCTGCAGGCATTGTTGGTCGGATACGAGCATGAAGTGTTCGCACTGCTCATGCTCGATAGCAGGCACCGGGTGATCGCATTTGAGGAAGTATTTCGCGGCACCCTTGATGGTGCCAGCGTCTATCCACGAGAGGTCGTCAAGGTTGCTCTGGAGCACAACGCAGCAGCAATGGTACTGGTACACAACCATCCATCCGGCGATCCCGAACCCAGCCAGGCTGACCGTCACCTGACCCACAAACTGCGGGACGCACTGAACCTGGTCGGGGTACGGACATTAGACCATGTGGTCGTAGGCCACGAAGGTTGCGTGTCCATGGCGGAGCAGGGCTACCTGTGAGGAATGATGCCAGTACGCGTCTTGACTGCCGAAGCTATGTTCACCGGCATCCTGTCCGGATGCCTGACTTTCAGGCTGCTGAGCGCCAGAGAAAACTCATCTCAATAACCCCAACATAAACAGCATGGGCAACCAGTAGGCTGCCCATGCTGTTGGTTCGCTCATTTCTTTTTTGGTTTTCCCCGCGTCAAACCAACCCGAAATAACGCTCGAAGAACACTGCCAGCTTGCCCAGCACTGTCTGCTTCTTGGTCGCATGACCGTTGCCCTGGGAGAAACGCGATACCGGCGGCAGAATCTTGGTGATTGCCGTGCCAGCCGTGGGGATTGAGCCATCACGGAACGCCTGTTCAACGAACTCGCGCGCAGCATCGGCGTTGAGGTTTTCCTCCTTGATGATGCGCTCCAGTTCCTCGGTCTTCTTGGCCGCCATAAAGCTCTGCCACTGAGCGTCCACCTTGGCCCTGGTGTTCACCGACTCCACGAACTGAACGATGAGATCCTTCTTGTTGCGCAGGCTGGGACTGGCATTGATGGCGCGTTCGATGGTGGCGCGGATTTCCTTGTCTTCGCCCGAGCCCTTTTTCTTCAGGTACTGCTCGACCAGCAGCAGGATGTAGTCGACGTTGATTTCGACCTGCTTGATCAGCTCGATCTCGAAGACCACGTCGTCGTTGATCGACTCCTTCTCCGCTTCGGACGTAGTGCGGAACTCGGCATACAGATTCAGATAGACGCTCTGGTAATCCTGGTACTGCCGCTCGCTGAGAATCTCGCTCCCGGCAAAATCGTCGAAGGCCGTCAGGATATTTTTCAGCCGCAGGATCGAGCCAAACAGCTTGATGAAGGCTTTCTGCGCCGCTTCGCCGACGATGGCCTGCCCCAGCGGGAATTTGTCGAGCAGCTCGTCGACGCGCGCCTGGTATTCAGCGAAATACTCGGCATAAGGCTTCAGCAGTACGATGCCCTTGGCGTCCTTGTTGCCGAACAGGGCGAGCGCATCCTTGGTTTCCTGCTCCAGGTTGCGGAAGGAAACGATGTTGCCGTAGGTCTTCACCGAGTTGAGGATGCGGTTGGTGCGCGAATACGCCTGGATCAGGCCATGCGCCTTGAGGTTCTTGTCCACCCACAGGGTGTTCAGCGTGGTGGCGTCGAAGCCGGTCAGGAACATGTTGACCACGATGACCAGGTCCAGCTCGCGCTTCTTCAGGCGCTGCGACAGATCCTTGTAATAGTTCTGAAACTTGTCCGCCGAGGTGTCGAAGCTGGTGGCGAACAGCGCGTTGTAATCCTTGATCGCGGCATCCAGAAAATCCCGCGAGCTTTGATCCAGCCCCTCGGCCTCGAACTCCTCCTCGCCAAGCAGGCCGTCTTCGTCGTCCTCGTTGGCAGCAAAGCTGTAGATCAGCCCAACCTTGAGGCGCTGGGCCTCGGGCAGCGCCTGCTGCTGCGCGGAAAATTCCGCGTAGTAACGCTTGGCCGCATCAATCGAGGCACAGGCAAACAGCGAGTTGAAGCCTGCTACTCGCTTGCCGTCATGGCGATAGGTGCTGGCGCGCTTGGTCTTCTGATCAAAATGCTCGCGGATATAACCGACGATCTGGCTGATGCGCTCCGGTGCCAGCAGGGCACGCTCGGTGTCGATGGCCGAGACCTGCTTGTCCTTGATCCGCGCCTGCATCTTGAGGGTATTAATGTAGTCGATGCGAAACGGCAGCACGTTCTTGTCGTTGATCGCATCGACGATGGTGTAGGTGTGCAGCTTGTCGCCAAAGGCCTGCTCGGTGGTGCGGCGCAACGGGTTGCCGCCGGTTCCCGAGTTCTTCGCAAAGATCGGCGTGCCGGTGAAACCGAACAGGTGGTAGCGCTTGAACACGCGGGTGATTTCGCTGTGCATGTCGCCGAACTGGCTGCGGTGGCACTCGTCGAAAATCACCACCACATGCGCGTCGTACACCGGGTGCTTCTTGTTCTTGGCCACGAAGCGCGAGAGCTTCTGAATAGTGGTGATGATGATCCGCGCGTTCGGGTCTTCCAGCTGCTTCTGCAGCACCGAGGTCGAGGTATTGGAGTTGGCCGCGCCTTTCTCGAAGCGCTCGTATTCGCGCATGGTCTGGTAGTCCAGATCCTTGCGATCGACCACGAACAGCACCTTGTCGATGTCCGGCAGGCCACGGGCGAGCTGGGCGGCCTTGAAGCTGGTCAGCGTCTTGCCCGAGCCCGTGGTGTGCCAGATGTAGCCACCTGCCGCCACAGTGCCCAGTTGGCGGTGATTGGTTGAGGTGGCAATGCGCTGCAGGATGCGCTCGGCGGCGACGATCTGGTAGGGGCGCATCACCAGCAGCTTGCGATCCACATCGAACACGCAGTACTTGGTCAGCACGTTCAGCAGCGAATGCTTGGCAAAGAAGGTCTTGGTAAAGCCCACCAGCTCGGTGATGGGCTGGTTGCGCGCGTCGGCCCACCAACTGGTGAAGGAAAAGCTGTTGGAAGTTTTGCTTTTGCTGCGCTTGCCGGACTGCTCCTTCAAATGGCCGTCGCGCACGGTGTTGCTGTAGTACTTGGTCAGCGTGCCATTGCTGATCACGAACAGCTGCACGTATTCAAATAGGCCGCAGCCCGCCCAGAAGCTGTCGCGCTGGTAGCGGTTGATCTGGTTGAAGGCTTCGCGGATGTCCACCCCACGGCGCTTGAGCTCGATATGCACCATCGGCAGGCCGTTGACCAGTACCGTCACATCAAAGCGTGTGGCGTGTTTGCCGCCCTGCTCGCCGGTGGGCGTTTCGTACTGGTTGATCACCTGCAAGACGTTGTTGTGGATATTGGCCTTGTCGATCAGGTAGATGTTCTTGCTGCTGCCGTCGTCGCGCTTCAAGACCTGGACGTGATCCTCCTGCAGGCGCGCAGTTTTTTCCAAAATGCCATCATTGGTGCCCGCAATGCAGGTGGTGAAGAAGCCCTGCCACTCCGTGTCAGAAAACTCGATCTTGTTGAGCTGCTCCAGCCGGGCCCGCAGGTTGGCGACCAGCTCGGCCTCCGAACTGATCGGCAGGTACTCATAGGCCTGCCGCTGCAGTTGTTCGATAAAAGCACTCTCCAGCGCCGCCTCGCTCTGGTAGCCGGTCTCGCGCACACCCAGCGCATCCGGCAGAAATTCGGCCACCACGGTGCTCTCGTTGGAGAGTGCAATGGCCTCGTAGCGATAGGGCTGGTTCTCAATGCTCATGCGGCTTCCTTGAATGTGAGCAAACGGTCGCGGTAGTAGGCGTACTGCCGACGGCGAGCGGCGATCTCGGCAGGCAGACCGATGGAGATGTCATTTACCAGCGCATCGAACTTGTCGAGGATAGCGACGATGCGTGCCTGCTCCTCTGGCGAAGGAACGGGGATGGCCAACTTGGCCAGGCTTTCTGCGGACAAGCGTTTCACCTTGGCTCGGGCGACAAACTTGTTCTTCTCCGCGTGAAACGCCGTGCTCTGGAAGTAGTAGGAAACGAACCGTGGGTTCAGCGAATGCCGGAAGGCAAAGCAGTCGTCATGAATCGCCACTTCGTCATGGCCGAGCCATGCCACAGCCTTGCCCACATCCTCGACCGTCTCGCCCACGCCAGCGATTATCAAATCGCCTGGCTGCGCAAAGCGGAGCGACGAAGTCATATCAGGGCGCACATGTGAGACCGTCTTTTCGGTAGCAGTGCCGTACTGCGTGTAGATGTCACCGTAGTGAACGCATTGAACGCCGACATCTACATAGTCAGCCTTGGTGAAACGCCGACCTCGGAAGAACTCGCCGACCTCGCCCATCGCGGCCCAGCGAATATCTTGATCGCTGAAAGCGAGCAAGGCGTCGCGGTAGTACTTGTACTGCCAGCGACGCGCCTCAAGCTCCGCCTCAAGCTCCGCCTCAAGCTCGGTAAACGCATCAAGAATTTTCACAATTTTCTGCTGAATTTCTTTAGGCGGAATTGGAATACGTACCTTCAAAAATCGCTTCTTAGAAATATTGAAGCGCGTCACACCACTCGCGCTCATGACAATCTGCTGGCGAACAACATCGCTCCGAAAAATGTATTTCGAAAAACCTGGCAAAAGCAGTTCATCGTCATTGAACCGGTAGCCGAAGCAGAAGCTATTGAGAAAGGTGGCTTCCGATGGCTTCTCCAAGACTACCGCTGACATTCCTACTTCATCAGGTGTCTCCGATGAGCCCGTGAAAAGCACATCACCAATCGCCAGAGAATTCTGGCTCTCGTCAGGACCGACTTTGACAAAGTCATTGAGGTCAAGATTGACCGCGAGGTTATTGAAAATGTTCTTGTAGGAAACAAATCGGGCATTACCGTCGCTGAAGTCAGCCTTAGTTTTTCCGGTTAGCCCGCCGTAGGTCATACCCAACTCTTCGAGGGCCTTGAACTCCACCCCATCCGGGCAAAGCTCAGCGATCAGCGCATCAATCCGGCTCATGGCTTTTTCTTCCCGGTAATTTTCTTCTGCACCGTCTTCACGGCTTCCAGATAGGCCGTTTCCACCTCACTGGGCTGCTCAGCCAACTGGGCACGGAACTTGGCGTATTCCGTTTCGGCGTGAGCAATGGCCTGCTGGTGGCTGACCTTGCCGGCGCCTTCCAGGGCCTTGCCGCCCATGGCCAGGATCAGTTGTTCCAGGTGCGCGAGCCAATCCTTCATATAGGTCGGCTCGTGGTTCATGGCGCGAAATTCGGCGGCGTCGAAATAGGCCGAAACCAGCGTATTCAGGCGTTTTAGCTCGTCGGCGTTGAGGTAATTCTTGGCGTTGGTGACTTCGGCCTTGGTGGGCTGCTTGCCACTGAAGGACAACAGGCCCATGAAAGGCTTACCGGCATCGGCACGCTGCCTGACCACCTCCGCCGCCGTCTGGCCGTGGGCCGCGTAATGCAGCTTGTTCTGTACGGCCTTGAAGAACACCACGCTGGCTTCGGCCTTGGGGTCGTAATCCACGCTGGTGGCGTACAGGTCGAGCACCTGACGGTAGAGCACCTTCTCGCTGGAGCGAATGTCGCGGATGCGATCCAGCAGTTCTTTCCAGTAGCTGCCGCCGCCCAGGTTCTTCAGGCGTGCGTCATCCATGGTGAAGCCCTTGACCAGGTATTCACGCAGGCGCTCGGTGGCCCAGATGCGGAAGCGCGTGCCCTGCTGCGACTTGACCCGGTAGCCGACCGAGATGATGACGTCGAGGTTATAGAAGTTGGTCGGCTTGGTAGAAAATTCGGAAATTCCGATTTTTCTCATCACCTGCTCCGGCACCAGCTCGCCTTCCTCGAAGACGTTCTTGATGTGCTCGTTGATGGTCGACTTGGCCTTGCCGAACAGCTCCGCCATCTGCTCCTGGGTCAGCCAGACCGTATCGCCGTCTAGCCGTACATCGATGGCGGTTGCATCGCCACGTTGGTAAAGAATGATCTCCCCTGCTGGTTGCTCGCTCATGCCTGGGCTCCTTCCAGATCCGCAACGATGGCATCGATCTGCTTTCGCAGCTCCGTTTGCCGGGCAACGATGCCGCTGATTTTCTCGTTGAGCTCACGAATGTCTACCGCTTCGCTGGTGTCGGCCTGCTCGACGTAGCTGGAGACGGCGATGTTGTAGCCGTTGGCGGCGATGTCACCGTTCTCCACCATGCGTGCGAAATGGTCGATGTTCTGGCGAGCGGTGAATGCGTCGAGGACTTTCCGCTGGTGATCGAGCAACATCTTGTTCTTGTTGCCGCTGCGCACGAACAGGCTGGAGGCGTCGATGAACAGCGTGGCGTTGTCGCGCTTGGACTTCTTCAGCACGACGATGCAGGTCGCGATGGTGGTGCCGAAGAACAGATCCGGCGGCAACTGGATGACGGCATCGACGTAGTTGTTGTCGATCAGGTACTGGCGAATCTTGGCTTCCGCACCGCCGCGATAGAGAACACCGGGGAACTCGACAATGGCAGCCGTGCCGTTGACTGCCAGCCAGCTGAGAATGTGCAAGGTGAAGGCCAGGTCGGCCTTGCTCTTAGGCGCGAGCACGCCGGCCGGCGCGAAGCGCGGGTCGTTGATCAGCAGCGGGTTGGCATCGCCATCCCATTTGATCGAGTACGGCGGGTTGGAGACGATGGCCTCGAAGGGCTCGTCATCCCAGTGGGCTGGGTCGGTCAGCGTGTCGCCGTGGGCGATGTTGAACTTCTCGTAGTTCACGTTGTGCAGGAACATGTTGATCCGACACAGGTTGTAGGTAGTGAGGTTAATTTCCTGCCCGTAAAAGCCCTGACGCACCTTGTTGTGTCCCAGCACCTTGGAAAAGCTGAGCAGCAGCGAGCCGGAGCCACAGGCTGGGTCATAAACCTTGTTGACCTCCTTCTTGCCTACCACCGTGATGCGGGCCAGCAGTTCGGAGACTTCCTGCGGGGTGTAGAACTCGCCACCGGACTTGCCGGCAGTGGAGGCATACATCTGCATCAGGTATTCGTAGGCGTCGCCGAACAGGTCGATGCTGTTGTCGGAAAAATTGCCCGAGCTGTTGCCCAGCGGCAGATCGCCGATGGCGTCGAGCAGCTTGACCAATTTTTCGTTGCGCTTGGCCACAGTGGGGCCGAGCTTGCTGCTGTTGACGTCCAGGTCATCGAACAGCCCCTTGAAGTCGTCCTCGCTACCAGCGCCCAACGCCGAGGCCTCAATGTCCTTGAACACTTGCGACAGGGTTTCGTTGAGGTTTGGGTCATGGCGGGCGCGCTTGCGCACATTGGCGAACAGTTGCGAAGGCAGGATGTAGAAGCCCTTTTCCTGAACCGTTTCGTAACGACCCACGATAGCGTGGGCGTCTGCCAAATCGCTGTAGTCAAAATCCGCACTGCCCGCGAGGCGCTCCTGTTCGTTGAGGTAGTTGGTCAGGTTCTCCGAGATAAAGCGGTAGAACAGCATGCCAAGAACGTAGGTCTTGAAGTCCCAGCCATCAACGCTGCCACGCAGGTCGTTGGCGATGCGCCAGATGGTTTTGTGCAGTTCGGCGCGTTCAAGATCTCGGGTATTGCTCATGGGACGGTAATCACTCTCAGTTTTCGTGTCGCCGGATGACTAACGCATCGCGGCGTGTATGTAATCGTTCGCTCAGGTCGCTCGGTAACCGGGCGCCAGCACCGCTGTTTCCACGCCGTAGAGCAGCAGGGGATCTTTCAGCCAGAGGCGGTACTCCGGATCACGCAGCCGATGATCTGGCGAACAGTCGACGCTCCATTTGCGCAGTACGTAACCCGCCGTGGCCCCGCGCAGCCTCAGGCGCAGCACACCGTCTTGCATGGCGTAATCCATGGCGGTGATGTCCGGATGCGGCTGGTCGGGGTGCGGCACCAGTTCGACCTCCACTATCCGGCTCCACTGGACATCCTGCTCCGGCCGCTCGTGCTCGGCGACGGGAGACTCCATCAGCAGCTTCGGCCGCTTGATGCGCGTGACTACGAAATCCCGAAACGCACCGCGCTTGCGGTCGTAACCACGCACATGCCAACGCAAACCCGTATCGATGAGGGCAAACGGCACGATCTCCCGCTGGGTCTTGCCGCTGCCGAGGGAGTAGTACTCCACACGCAGAGGGCAGCGGTGGTAAATGGCACGCGTCACGATACCCAGTGTGTCCAGATCCGGCTGGTTAAGACGCCCGGACGTTACGCAGGAGATTCCCGGCGCACTGCTTTCAGGTTCTCCATCACCAAATCCCTCTGCCAGCCAGGCCAGTACCCGGTCAGCGGAGAAGGTGAAGATCGGCCGAAACTCTTTGGTCGGCGTATAGATTTTGCTGCTGCGGTCATACGCCAGGTTGTTGCCGGCGAGCTCGCGATAGGTGGCGAGGTCACGGGTGGCGGCCGCCGTTTGAATGCCAAAGCGCTGAATCAGGTCCTGCCGGCCTATCTCTCCTACGAATCGCAGACGCAACTCCAGGTAGGCCAGGCGATCGCGCTGGGCTTGCGTTAGCTGCGAGAGAGCTTCAGTGATCATGGTTGGACTGGCCTAAGTTAAAGCCGGGACAGCATAAATTGCGATCACAACACCCGCAATTAAAAATCACAAACGCACCATTTACAGATCATTTTGATTCGTAATAGCCTGACGCAATCTCCGGGCGCCTCGCTGCCCGATCCACAACCTCAGGGACGGGCATGCACATGTGGCTGTTTACCAAATTCGGTTTCTTTTCCGTTGTAAAGAAAGGCACCAGCGATGACCTGACCATTCGCAGCCGCACACGCAGCGACCTGGACCGTCTTCGCAATCACTATCTGCCTTCACTCTCTGCCTCCCGAGCCCATGAGGGCACTGATTACCCCTGGCGAGCCACGGCGTCTGCTTCCGCCCTGGCGGAGGCGATGAGTGCCATTGCGCAGGACATTGACTATGCGAATTTCAAAGACGAAGTAGCGCTTAGCCTTGGGAAAGATCGCGCCAAACGCTACGGCAGAGTCTGGTCGGCGCTCTACGATATGTCGGATGATCTCAGCGAACCCCATCCGAAAGGCTTCGAGGGCCTTCCCTGGCAACAAAGCGCCAGCACCGGTAAAGCCGTGGCCTATGGCGGCGTGGTGATCGACCCCAATGGCTACCTGCTGATGCGCGAGGTGAAAAACCACTTCGATGGCTATGTGTGGACATTTGCCAAAGGCCGCCAGGATAAAGGGGAAAGCCCAAGGCAGACCGCGTTGCGCGAAGTACGCGAAGAAATGGGCATTGACGCCACCATTCTCTCAGCCATACCCGGTGAATTTTCTGGCGGCACCACGATCAATCGCTTCTTCCTGATGCTGACAGGCCGTGGAACACCAGACCTCACCTTTGGTAACCGGGAGACTGAGCGCCTGATCTGGGCAAACCCAGAGGAGGCCAAGCGATTGATCGCACAATCAACCAACAGTAAAGGATTAGAGCGCGACCTTGCCATTCTCCGGGCCGCGCTGGCCCTTCTGCCAGCCGAGCCTCCACTGAAACGTGCTATGGCTCGCCGTACCGACTGGCAAAGCAGATTCATGCCAGCCGCACGAGTCACGGTGCCGCTGGAAACCCGCTACTCGCCTCAGGAAATGGCCACCATCATCCGCGGCTTCGTGCCGACCGAGATGGAAGAGAAGTGGTTCATCTTCTACGAAGACGGCGTGTTGCACTGTCACCGCAGCTGGACAGGCATCTGCATTTTCCGAGTTCACTTCAAGCCCTGCGATAGCGGATGGCAAGCATGGCAAGTGGAAATCAATCGGCACAGCGGACAATACACAGCAACCGATGAACGCGAGGATCTTGCGCTGCTGGATACGATCATTGAGCAACTGCTGATCTTTTGCCCCGCAAGCTGACTCCAATGGTTCTGCCAAACCATCCGAATTACACGTAAGGCGAAAGCACAATGAGCGATTTTCAAAAAGAATACACCCTGTGGGATGAATTTCTGTCTATCTGGCCTGCCTCCCGATTGGCTGGCATGACGCTGGACAAATAACTCAAGCAACCGGGAGCCCCCATGATCCGTCACTACCTTGCCGGCCTGCTGCTTGGTCTCACAGCCACAGCAAACGCAGCTGATACCTCCAGCTGTTGCGCCATTGCTGAGGCTGATGCTAGGACCTACTGCCTGGCTCTCGCGCACAATGACCCAGGTCGCTGCTATGCGATTCAAGACTCCGCGATGCGCAGCCGCTGCCTGGCTGAAGTGCGGCAATGACTACCGGCGAGATACAAGCGCTACTGATTGATCTGGACAGTCTCGCCCGAAAAACAGACCGAGCAGAAAGAGAGATTTTGCGCAAAGCTCAAGATCGACTCTGCCAGCTATCATATAGACTAGGCAACGAACCTGAAGAGCGCCTGCTGCTGGAAGTTATTCACAAGGCACAGGCGGTGCTTGGAACAAGTTCCTAGGCATCCGTCCAGTGCCAGTGTGACGCCCTGCCCACCTGCCTGAGTGATTTAAGCCCAGTTGGGGCTCAACCCACCCAAGCAGCAACGCAACTGGCTATCAGAGCCTGCTTGCCCCGAAACCATGCTGACCACTCCCATAGACCTTGGTAGCAACCTTGCATAGGTAACTGGCCCTGTAGAAAAAATCAGCCTGGCTCTGCGGATCATTACGACGCAAGCAGTAGGCTGGATTGGCTGGTATCTCAACCAGCCCCCTGACACAGTCTACTGAAAGCCCCAAGGCGCTTGCCCATGCCTGCTCTAGTCGGTTGAAGATGTTATCCCTTCCCGTCTCGAACTTGCCAAGAGCATTAAAGGCATCGAAATTCAGCAAAATAGCCACGTGATAGTGAGGCCTTCCATCCCCACCTATTTCCCGCGCCCATACAAAACGAACCTCACTGTCATGCGCCTGCTTGTTCTCTTGGCGCGCCTTTTGTCGATTGTGACGAGTTTTCGCCTTGAATGACTCGATAAATCGATTGATAACTTGATTCGTATAGACGCTTTCAGGCAGCTCCGCATCTTTGGGAAACCTCAAGTCGACCCTAAAGGCAAACACGCGTGAATATTGCCCAACCGCCAACCCAATAGCACTGTAGAGCTTTTCAAGATACTGTTTAACGAAAGGCCCCTTGCCTACTTGGACAGGCAAACCAGAATAGTCACTTTCATCATGGATCACCAGGTTCTGATTTTGAGAGTGTCGCTTCATACTTAAATACCTCGCTGTTATTTTCAAACATTTACAACAACGAGTTTTTTTAAATTTAGCGATACAATCAAATCAACAGCCCGCACCAGATTCGCATTACGACTACCCCTAACACATACTACCAATACCGAATGCAAATAACTCTATAAGATAAAAACTCAACACAGCCGCCCTAACAAAAAGACAGTCACATGCCAAAAAACAACTCTGTAAAAATAATATTACTACAGTCAGGAGGTTCCTGACTGCAGTAACACTTAAACAGTTTACGCAATGAGCAGCAACTCAGATCAACTCACTCGTTCGAATATCCCGCTCGGACACTCTGGCCATTATCCACTCCACCACCTCACTCTCAAGCCAACCCACACTTCGCCCGCCCAAAGGAATTGGCTTCGGAAACCAATTTTCACTTACGTACTTATAGACCGTAGATCGCCCAAGGCCAGTCATTTGCATTACCTGCTGCAGTCGAATAACTTTCATGATGAGCCCCTAATTTAACTCACCACATATGGGGATTTATATTTTTCACCCCCCACAACACGCCATCTTCTTTGCCTTATACGAAACCCACCACCCCAAGATTCACAAGCTTCCAACTAGCACCCGACGAATCATCCATACCCTAGAGACGCCAACAAAACTGGTCCCTATGTGGCTCCAGCACCAGAAACCCCGTATATACTGACTACCACATCTCCGACCTGCGCTATAAAAACTCTAGAAATCCACCTGAAAACCACTAAAAAACCCTATTTTTTTGCTATAAATCTACTAGAGATGCCGACCACCGATACATATTGCTAATAAGGATGCCTGGCGTGGTAGTAAGAGTAAATGATAGGCTTCAAAGAGCTCTCCCTAAAATAAATATCGATAGGCGAGCAGAAATCTGGCTATGGTATTTCATAAACGTCATGCGGCCAGCCCAAGGAATAACTTGTGATATCAACGCCCCCAAGAGGCGTGATCAAATTGCAGAGGCAATTGAAAGCAATCCATCAATTAAAAACGAAATACTACTAAAAATTAACCAATATCTATTACCCGAGAGCGCCCTAACATGGATTAAAGGAAATGAAAGGCAAAGTAAATATATACAACACTCAACATACTTAGCGACAGGGCATCTCTGCCCCCTTATCAACACTCTAGAGCACAGAGAAGCCTCAATAGCAACTATCGACACCTTATTTGCTGGGAATGGAATTCACGAGAAAAACGAACTAGTTGGCAATATAAAGCAGTCATGGGAAAAATTGATAAGCAATGATAAATATTTCGATTGGTTCGACGGCACGGATGAAGAATCTAAAACAAAAATTGCATGGCAAATTATTGACAAGAAAAATCCAGAGATCACTAGCCAGCACTTCCCACCAAAAACGAAGAATGAATTATTAATCACCCTTGATTTATCAATTCTCACCACCCCAGAAAAGATACTACTCATCGAGTCAATCAAAAAAAGATGGAGCCAAAACAAATACCGAGCAAAGCAAAATGGCAAAAATCAATACAACTTCATACTTTCAGACAAAGCCATTAACCGTCTTGACAAGCTAGCCGAAACGCACGAAATAAAACGAACAGAAGTACTCGAAATACTTCTAAAAATGGAGAGTGAAAATGGAGAGTACATATCCAAGCATCTAAATCGCCTAGGCGATCTTTAAAATCCATAACCTCCTTATTCGAACCCAAAGACCTCGAAAGGATTGTCAACTGGACAACACAGAAAGTTACTTGATGGGCGTACAGACACAGTCCGCCCATGCCTGCATCATCTGCCGTCGCTCCTCCAGATACTCCGCCTGGTTATAGCTTGCGCGCACCTTGTTTCTCTCGGCATGCGCCAACTGCCGCTCGACAACATCTGTGCGGTATCCCATCTCGTTCAGCATTGTCGAAGCTGTTGCGCGGAAGCCATGAGCCGAAAAGCCGATACTGTTCTTTCCATTGAACCCCATGCGCTCAAGCGCCCGATTCAATGTCGTTGCCGTCATGCATTCGTTCGGATTGCGAAGGTTCGGAAAGAGCTGGCGACGACCGCCTGTATGGGTGGCCAGCTCACGCAGCAGTTCAACCGCCTGAGTCGATAGAGGAACTATGTGGGGCTCACGCATCTTCATGCGCTCAGCCGGGATTCGCCATTCAGCACGATCCAGGTCGAATTCAATCCACTCTGCCTTGCGCAACTCTACTGTTCGAACGAATGTAAGCAGCATCAGACGAAGCGCGATTACCGTAGCTCTGTAGCCGCCGTATTGCTCCAAGGCCTTAGAAAACTCCGCTATCTGATCACGGGTTAGCGGCTTGTGATGCTGAACCTTGGGCCGATGGATAGCCCCCTTCAGAGCGGCAGCCGGATCGGTATCTGCACGCAGTGTCGCGACGGCATATCGAAACACTGCCGATGACCACTGCCTTACGAGCAAGGCAACTGTGGCGGCCCCTCGCCCTTCAATTCGATTGAGGATCTCAAGCAAATGCGCAGCAGAAACATTGCGTATCGGCAACTTCCCCACAAAAGGGAACACGTCGGCCACCATGAACCGCTCAACCTGCCGTAAGTAGTATGGCGTCCAACTTGGGGCTTTTTTCTTGATCCACTCGCGGGCGACCGCTTCGAAAGTGTTCGCATTGGCTGCGCTGTTAGCCAGTCGCTCAGCCTGCCGATTGTGCGATGGATGGATGCCCTGACGAATCAGCGGCTTGGCCTTTTCCCGCGCATCACGCGCATCTGCCAGGCCGATCTCCGGATAACCACCGATAGCAAACACGTTCTCCTTACCGTCTATGCGATAGCGTAAACGCCACAGCCTGGCACCGCTCGGGCGAACCTCCAAGTACAGGCCGCCGCCATCGGTGAGCTTGAGAGGTTTATCGCCAGCCTTAGTGTTGCGGATCTTGGCATCGGTTAGAGGCATGGTGCGGGTATCCGTACATTGATACCCGCAACGATACCCGCATTATCCGTAGATGCCAACGGACGGCATGGACGCCAACAAACGTGAAAGCCCCTGAATTAGGGGCTTTAAGGAATAGCGTAGACGCCAACGGACACCACAAGAAGTCGATGCTGCTTATCCAGCATTAGCAGCATTTGCGTCACCCTAAAGGCTTGAGGCTGATCCAGCGCCCGCCGCGAGCTTCGGACGTCGCGGTAGCGACGCGGGAAGCGCTCGAAGGGCAGGCGTGAATGGCTATTTCGGCACGGAGCCAACGATGGGGATCAGGCGCGCCAACGCCACCGGGCATTGGCCTTGAACAGGCGCATCAGGAGAATACTGCTGAATATCACGGAAAGGCCTCGCAGGGCGGTCAGCGCAAAGTAGCCCATGCCAGGCCACGTTTTCAACGGACTATACCAGAGCGATACCCGACAGCCATCGACAAGCGATGGCGAACCTAGCTACTCAGGGAGGCAATCGCGTCAGGCAGCTGCGCTGCGCGAACCGGCCGCGCATACAGGAATCCCTGGGCCTGGCGACAGCCTAGCCGGCGCAACTCTGCTGCAGTTTCGGCATTTTCCACCCCTTCGGCCAGCGTATTGAGCCCCAGCGACTCGGACATCTGGATGATCGCGGCGACAATGGCATGGCCATCCTCGTCCGCCAGGTCATTGACGAAGGAGCGATCGATTTTCAGCGTGTCCACCGACAGGCGGCGAAGGTATGCCAGGCAGGAATAGCCGGTACCGAAGTCATCGATTGCCAGCTTCACACCCAGGCCCTTGAGCCCTGCCAAGGTAGCCATCACCTGCTCGGTATTTTCGACCAGGCTGGATTCGGTCAGCTCCAGCTCGAGGGCCGCCGCAGGCAGGCCGCTCTGCTCAAGTGCTGCGGCTACGGTGTCCACCAGCGATCCCTGGTGCAGCTGGACCGCCGCGACATTCACTGCGACCTGCGGAACATCGAGCCCTTCGGCACGCCACCGGGCAGCCTGCAGACAGGCTTCCAGAATGATCCACTTGCCGAGATCGACGATCAGGCCGCTCTGCTCCGCCGCCGGGATGAACCGCCCCGGCGACAGTAGCCCCCACTGCGGGTGCTGCCAGCGAACCAGTGCCTCCGCACCGACCACCTTGCCGCTGCCGAGATCGAGCTGCAGCTGATACTCGAGCAGCAACTCCTGCCGCTCGATCGCCAAGCGCAGCCCGTTGATCAGCAAGAGCCGGCCGCGCACCTCCGTATCGAGCTCAGGATTGTAGTAACACCAGGTGCGACGGCCGGCTTCCTTGGCCTTGTACATGGCCATTTCCGCATTGCGCAGCAGGCAGGTGAAATCCATTCCGTCGTCAGGCCCGACCGCGACCCCGACCGAGATCGAGACCACCATCTGCTGCTTCTGGATCATGAAGGGTTCGCCCAACCTCTCCAGCACATGCTGAACCACTGCGGAAGCACCATCGGCATCCCTCGGGTCCGCCAGCAGCACGACGAACTCGTCGCCACCTGCACGAGCCAGCACGGCACTGTCGGGCAGTACCGCCCGCAGTCGGGAGCCGGTGATACGCAGCAACTCATCGCCAAACGCGCGTCCAAAGGAGTCGTTCACCATCTTGAAGTGGTCGATGTCGATATAGAGCACCGCCACGGCCCCCTTCAGGCTATGGGCCGCTGCGATTGCCTGGCGTGTACGCTCTTCCAGCAGACTGAGATTGGGCAGTCCCGTCAGGCTGTCGAAATAGGTGACGTAATCGGCACGCTGCTGTGCCGCCACCCGCTCGTTCATTTCAATGGCCAGACGCTGGTACGGGGCGCGCACGCTGGAAACGAACACCACCTGGTAGATGAAGCAGTAGGACACGATCTTGTAAGCATGTCCGAGCAGACTGTAGAAGCTGTTCACGCTGGTGTAGGCGGTGAAACACAGCTCGGCGAGGATCGAGATCAGCGTCGCGGCCAGCAAACCGTCGAAATAGGCTGCGTCGCTTTCTGCACGGTTACGCCAGAACAGCCAGGCGGCCAGCGCGAACAACGCGATCAACAGCCATTCCATGCTGACCTTGAAAGCGGTCAACCCCTGACCTTCGATGAAGGTACGCGGCCACAGCTGCGGCTGGAAAAGCTGCAGATAGCCCACCAGGGCCACCAGGCCCAGTGCCGATACGAGCAGCACATAGCGTGGCAGGGTCACGCACAGGCGGCAGGCTATGACCAAGAGCGTCAGCGCGAGCACGAAGCGGGACACCAGCCAGAACGCGATCGCCTTCTCCGGTGACGCAGGCGTCACCCAGAGAGGCATGCCTTGGTAGGAAAGCGTGTGCGCCATATCGAGCAGCGCGATGGCGAGAAACGAACAGGCCAGCAGTGGGTTGGACAGATGCACCGGTTGCTGACTGTGCCAAGCCACGGCAAACACCAGAATCGCCACGGTGATGGCGAAGGTTTCCATGACGACGTGCAGGGGCAACGGAAACCAAACCGGACTACCTCTGAAATCCAGCAGGCTCGAGAGCAGGTAGACCAGCACCAGCAGTCCGGTGAGCGCGACGGCCAGCACTGAAGCCCATAACTGACGCGGTGGATTGGCAGAACCGGAGCTGGGAGTCAGGGGCATCGGCAGGTCGAAGATTGTGGAAGTTGGCAGCCAGGCGCTCTAGCCCGGCCTTCACCGACTATAGGCATAGCCAACTGCCATTACCATACGGAGCACGCGGACTTTAGTCGCATTTCACCGGATAAGTGAATCGCGCCGCGTCCGGGTCAGTCGCTACCCTTCTCTGCCAACGCCACTGCGCGGAACATGGCGCGGCGCTTGTTCAGCGTCTCTTCCCACTCTAGCGCCGGCTGCGAGTCGGCGACGATGCCGGCACCGGCCTGTACGTGCAGCTCGCCGTCCTTGATCACAGCGGTGCGGATGGCGATGGCGGTGTCCATGTTGCCGTTCCACGCCAGGTAGCCCACCGCGCCGCCATAGACGCCACGTTTGACCGGCTCCAGCTCGTCGATGATCTCCATGGCACGGATCTTCGGTGCGCCGGAGAGCGTGCCCGCCGGGAGGATCGCGCGCAGCGCATCCATCGCCGACAACGGCGCCTTGAGCTGGCCGGTGACGTTGGAGACGATGTGCATGACGTTGGAGTACCGTTCGATGACCATCTGCTCGGTGACTTTCACCGAGCCGGTTTCGGCGACCCGCCCGACATCGTTGCGACCCAGGTCGATCAGCATCAGGTGCTCGGCCAGTTCCTTGGTGTCGGACAGCAGGTCCTGTTCCAGCGCCAGGTCAGCCTCTTCGCTGGCGCCGCGCGGACGGGTGCCAGCGATCGGTCGCACGGTCACCAGGCCGTCCTCGACGCGCACCAGCACTTCCGGCGACGAGCCGACCACATGGAAGTCGCCGAAGTTGAAGAAGTACATATAGGGCGTCGGGTTGAAGCAGCGCAACGCGCGGTAGAGATCGATCGGCGCAGCCCTGAACGGGATCGACATGCGCTGGGAAATCACCACCTGCATGCAGTCACCAGCCAGGATGTAGTCCTTGATGCGGCAAACCGCCTGCTCGAAATCCTCGCGGCTGAAGCTCGAGCGGAACGCCGGCTCCGCGCCGGGCCCGGCCTCGAAGTCCAGCCCCAGGCGCGGCACGACCGGCTGGCGCAAGCGCTGGCGCAGCTGTGCCAAGTAGGCCTGGCCCTGGGCGTAGGCGTCCTCGGCGGCCGGGTCGGCAAGCACGATGCAGTGCAGCTTGCCGGCGAGGTTATCGAATACCACCACCGCGTCGGAGACCATCAGCAGGATATCCGGCGTACCCAGCGGGTCAGGGTTGGGACAGTTGCCGAGCTTACGCTCGACGTAGCGCACACTGTCGTAGCCGAAATAGCCCACCAGTCCGCCATTGAAGCGCGGCAGCCCTTCGACCGGCGCAACCCGGTAGCGCTGCTTGAAGGCCTCGACGACGGCCAGCGGGTCCTCGACCTCCAGGCTTTCCGTCTCGATCCCATCGACGGTCACCCGCACCTGATAGCCGTGAACGCGCAGCACGGTGCGGCAAGGCAGTCCGATGATCGAGTATCGCCCCCACTTCTCACCGCCCTGGACGGATTCGAGCAGATAGGAGTTCGGCGCGTCGGCCAGTTTCAGGTACAGCGACAGCGGGGTGTCGAAGTCGGCGAGCGTCTCGAACGACAGGGGGATGCGGTTGTGGCCTTCGTCGGCCAAACGCAGGAATTCTTCGCGGGTCATGTCAGCCTCGTGGTCTGAGGAGGATTCGATCGAACAACGGCTAACGCACCGGCCGGGCCGGCAGGAAGAGTCAGGCGCGCCAGCGCCAACGGGCCAGGGCCTTGATGACGTTCATCCATTGTTTGCGGCTAATCACCACGAGTTTGTCTCTTGAGGCGGGGCAAAAAGAGTCCGGCCACACTAGCGCAGCCCCGAATCCGAAGCAACCAGCAGGCGCAGGTCGTCGAGTACCAGATCCGGGCGCTCCTCCTCGATAGGCCGGCCATGGTTGTAGCCGTAGCTCAGCCCGACGCAGGGCACACCGGCGGCCTGCGCGGCCCGCACGTCATTGCGCGAATCACCGATGAACAGCGACTCGGCGGGCGTCGCGCCGACCTTGTCCATCACCCAGAAGAGCGCCGCCGGATCAGGCTTCTGCTGCGGCAGCGTATCGCCTCCAACCAGCCAGCCGAAGTAACCGCCCAGACCCTTCTCCTCCAGCAGAGGCGCGACGAACTGTGCCGGCTTGTTGGTGATGACCGCCAGTGCCACCTCGTGCGCGGCCAGCCAATCCAGGCACTCACGCACCCCAGGGTAGACGGTGGTCAAGGCATGGCTGCCGGCATAGGCCTGCATGAACAGCGCCAACGCGGCATCGGTCTCGTCCTCATCGACACCGGCATGCTCGTAGCTACCGGCCAGGGCGCGGCGCACCAGCACTCGCGAACCGTTGCCGACCCAGTCGCGCACGCGGGCCACACCGGCCGGTGGGCGGCCGAGCAGCATCAGCATCTTGTCCACCGCGGCCGCCAGGTCCGGTACCGAGTCCATCAGGGTGCCGTCCAGATCGAACATCACCAGCCGCGGTAGCGTGCCGTCGAACAGTTGCTCCAGGCGAGTCATGGGCGGGCCAGCGCCAGCTCGGCGCGCATCTGGTCGATCACCGCTTTGTAGTCCGGCTGGTTGAAGATGGCCGAGCCGGCGACGAAGGTGTCGGCGCCTGCTGCGGCGATCTCGCGGATGTTCTTCGGATTGACGCCGCCATCGATCTCCAGGCGAATCTCGCGGCCGCTGGCGTCGATCAGGGCGCGCGCCTCGCGCAGCTTGTCCAGCGTGCCGGGAATGAACTTCTGCCCGCCGAAGCCGGGGTTGACGCTCATCAGCAGAACCATGTCGACCTTGTCCATGACGTACTTGAGCACGTCCAGCGGTGTCGCCGGGTTGAACACCAGACCGGCCTTCGCGCCGCCGTCCTTGATCAGCTGCAGCGAACGGTCGATGTGCTCGGAGGCTTCCGGGTGGAAGGTGATGTAGCTGGCGCCGGCCTCGAGGAAATCGCCGATCATGCGATCCACCGGCTTGACCATCAGGTGCACGTCGATGGGCGCGGTGACGCCATGCTTGCGCAGCGCCGAGCAGACCATCGGGCCGATGGTGAGGTTGGGCACGTAGTGGTTGTCCATCACGTCGAAATGGACGATGTCGGCGCCGGCGGCCAGCACGTTGTCCACTTCCTCGCCCAGGCGGGCGAAATTGGCGGAAAGAATCGAAGGGGCGATGGCGAACGGCTGCATGACGACCTCGGGTAGCACGGCAAGATGCCGCGCATTGTACCCGAGGGGTCAGGGTTGCGGCGCGCCTGACATCCGCTCACGAATGCCAGCGCGCCAGGTCGGATCAGGTCAGCTCGTCGAAGCACTCGCCGAGGATGGCCAGGCCGCGCTCGAGCAGCTCGTCCTCGACGGTCAGCGGCACCAGCACGCGCAGCACATTGTAGTAGGTACCGCAGGACAGCAGGATCAGCCCCTTGTCCCGCGCCCGGGCGACGATCTGCGACGTCAGCGCCGCGGCCGGTCGCGCCAGGTCGCCATCCTCGAACAGCTCGATGGCGATCATCGCGCCGAGGCCGCGCACCTCGCCGATCTCCTTGTGCTTGGCCTGGATCGCCTTGAGGCCGGTGGTGAGCTTCTCCGCCACCGCCTTGCAGCGGTCGAGCAGATGCTCCTCCTCGAAGATTTCCATGACCGCCAGCGCCGCCGCGCAGGACAGCGGGTTGCCGGCATAGGTGCCGCCCAGCCCGCCGGGCGCGATGGCATCCATGATCTCGGCCTTGCCGCACACGCCGGCGATCGGGAAGCCGCCGCCGACCGACTTGGCAAAGGTGGTCAGGTCGGCGACCACGCCCATCTGCTCCATGGCGAAGAAGGTGCCGGTGCGCCCGGCGCCGGTCTGCACCTCGTCGGCGATCAGCAGGATGCCGTGCTCGTCGCAGAGCGCGCGCAGGCGGGCCATGAAATCCTTCGGCGCGACATTGAAGCCGCCCTCGCCCTGCACCGGTTCGACGATGATCGCGGCGATGTCGCGCGGCTCGGCGTCGTTCTTGAAGATGCGGTCGATGCTCGCGATCGAGTCATCGACGCTGACACCATGGATTGCGCAGGGATACTGCGCACGGAAGATCCCGCCCGGCATCAGGCCCATGCCGGCGGAGTACGGGGCGACCTTGCCGGTCAGGCCGAGGGTCATCATGGTGCGGCCGTGATAGGCGCCGGTGAAGGCAATCACACCGGCACGGCCGGTGGCGGCGCGGGCGATCTTCACCGCGTTCTCCACGGCCTCGGAGCCGGTGGTGACCAGCAGAGTCTTCTTGGCGAAATCACCCGGCACCCGCGCGTTGATCTTCTCGCACAGCTCGACGTACGGCTCGTAGGCCAACACCTGGAAGCAGGTGTGGGTGAGCTTGTGCAGCTGGTCTTCCACCGCCTTGACGATCTTAGGATGCAGGTGGCCGGTATTCAGCACGGCGATGCCGCCGGCGAAATCGATGAACTCGCGGCCCTCCACATCCACCACGCTGCTGTTCTTCGCGTGGTCGGCAAAGATCGGGTGGATCTGGCCGACGCCACGGGGAACAGCGGCGACACGGCGTTGCATCAGGGATTCGTTGGTCTTGCTCATAAGCTCCTCGGTAGCCGCTCATCGTCGGCACGGGTCATGAAGAACGCCAGGAGCGGGCGCGGCAGCATACGATGATCGACTGCCGCGCCATCCGGAGCGTTCGGATTACAGTAAAACTCCGTGCATTATTTTGCACGCTTGATTTGGGCCAACCTCTTGGCCAGCACGACAGATCGACACTCATATAATGGCCGTGCGTGCCGACATGTCTCATACCGAGCACTCACCAGCACCTTTACCCAAGGAGACAACCATGCGTCGCCTGCCCGCACTCGCGCTTCTGCTCAACGCAGCGCTCGCCGGCGGCATGCCATCCGCTGTCCTGGCGCAGGAGCCGGAAAGCGTAGAGCAAGTGCCGACGGACGAGCCGGCGGCCCGCGAGCGTCCGGCGCCGCAGACACGGGGCGATGCCTTGGCTGCCGGACTGCAGCGGCAGCTCGAAAGGACAGCGCAGATCGAGCTGGGTAGTGACGACAGCTTTCTTGCCCTCTGGCAGCCGGCCAACACTCCAAAGGCCCGTGGCGTGCTCATCATCGTGCCAAGCGAAGGCGAAACCGCCGATTGGCCACGCGCAGTCGGACCGCTACGACGCGGCCTTCCCGAGCACGGCTGGCATACCCTGAGCCTGACGCCCGCGGACTCGACGTCGAGCCCTGGCCCGCGCCCGCCAGCGACCGAAGCCCCAACTGCGGAAGAAAAGCCCGACACGGAGAAAGGCGCCGAGCCTGACGCTAGCGATGCCCAAACCGCGATGCAGACGACTTCGGCAGGCTACTTGCCCGAGCAGACCGCAGCCACGGACAACGACGACTCGACGCCGCCACAAGCCGAGCAGGACACCCCGCCGCCAACGGATGCCGAGCGCATGCTGGCGCGCCTGGATGCGGCCATCGAGCATGCGCGCACACTGCAGGCGCCTATGATCGTTCTGCTCGGCCATGGCACCGGCGCCTACTGGGCAAGCCAGTATCTGGCGCAGCGTCAGCCAAAGGATGTCGGGCAGGTCGTGGTGATTGATCCGCGCGCGCCGTTGCAGGCGGAACAGCCGCTGGAGAGCCTAGTCGCGGCGTTGCCAGTGGGCATCGGCGACTTCTATACCGGTACCCGTGCAGCGGCGAAACAGCAGGCGCTGCAACGACGTAATGCGGCGCGTCGTGCCGGGCATCCGGATTATCGACAGGTCGCCCTGCCGAACCTGGGTGGCGGTCGCGACGCCGATCAGGAGCAGCTGGTGCGCCGGGTGCGCGGCTGGCTCGAGCGCAAGCCGGTGCGCTGACCGGCTCAGCGAAAACCGCGGCGCTCGCGGATCAGTGCATAGGCGCTGTGCAGCTCGCGGGTGCGCTCGGTCGCTTCGCGAACTTGCGCCGGGCTCGCTCCCGCGCCAGCCTGCTTGTCCGGGTGATGCTTGCTCAGCAGGCGGCGATAGGCCCGTTTGATCAGCTGCGGGTCGCTGTCTTGGCGCACACCCAGTAGCTGCAAGGCCTGCTCGTAGGCTCCGCCGCGCCCGGCCGGCGCCTCGTTGCGCCGCGCCGCGCCCTGATCGAGCGCCGCCACCTCGGCAGCATTCCAACCCAGCCACTTGCCCCAGAGCAGCACCAGTTCATGCTCACGTGCGCCCATGCTTCCCTGGGCTCGGGCCATGCGCCAACAGGCCTGGATCAGGCGCCGCCCCTCCTCACGCTGCCCACGTAGCCGCTGCAGGGTCACGCGCAAGCCGTCGCCGCTGGCCTTGCCGCGATTGAACGCGGCGATGGCCCGCTGCTGCCCCGACGCATCGAGGCCCTGGCGGCGCATCTCCTCGCGTGCCGCCTGGATATGCGCAGGACTGACCCGCCCGCCACTTTTGGCCAGGCGCCCGAGTAGAAAGAACAGCAGCTCATTGCCCTTCAGCGCCGACTTGCCAGCCAGGCGCTCACGCAAGCTAGCCCATGAATCGAGGCCCAGGCGGCGATCCACTACCTGCCCCAGCAGACCACCGAGCAGCGCACCAGGAATGCTGGCGAGCAACCAGCCGATCAACAGCCCCAACAGGGTAATGGGCCAGAACATCTCAGCGCCGAGCCTCAAGTATCCGTTCGACATCCGCCAGCCGTTCGTGGGTGCCGACGTCGATCCAGATGCCTGCGAAACGCTCGCCGCTCACCTGCTGGTCGGCCATGGCACGCCGCAGCAGGGGCGCGAGCTTGAACGCACCCGCCTGGCAGCCCTCGAACAAGGCCGGATGCAGCACCGAGATACCGCTGTAGGTCAGCGCGTCGCCCTCCCCTTCGGCTGTCGCGACACGCTCGGCGGCCAGGCGGAAATCGCCGCCGGGGTTGTGCGGCGGATTGTCGACCAGCACCAGGTGGGCCAGCCCATCGAGCGGTTTGCGAAGCCGGGCGAAATCGTAGTCGGTCCAGATATCGCCATTGACCACCAGGAAGGGCTCATCGCCAAGCAGGCCCAGGGCCCGGTGGATTCCGCCGCCAGTCTCCAGCGGCTCGCCTTCGGCCGAATAGCGGATCGCCACGCCGAAGCGGCTGCCATCGCCGAGGTAGTCCTCTATCTGCTGGCCGAGCCAGGCATGGTTGATGACGAGTTCGGCGAAGCCGGCAGCCGCCAGGGCGCGAACGTGATACTCGATCAGCGGCACGCCGGCGGCGCGCACCAGCGGCTTGGGCGTGTGCAGGGTCAAGGGACGCAGGCGCTCGCCCTTGCCCGCGGCGAGGATCATGGCCTTCATGCCTGCGGCGCCTTTGGCAGCTCGGCGATCAGCTGCCGCAACTCGCCCAGCTCCGGCCGCCGCGCCAGCACGGCCTCGATATAGGCGAAGAAACGCGGCACATCGGCGAGATAACGGGGCTTGCCGTCGCGATGGCAGATTCGGGCGAAGATGCCGATTACTTTGAGGTGACGTTGCACCCCCATCAGATCGCTGGCGCGCAGGAATTCCTCGAACGAGTCGGGCAGCGCCACGCCCGCCGCACGGGCACGGCCCCAATACGCTTCCAGCCACGCCCGTACCTGCGGCTCGGGCCAGCTGAGGAAGGCGTCCTTGAACAGCGAGGTGATGTCGTAGCTGACCGGGCCGAGCACCGCGTCCTGAAAGTCCAGTACGCCAGGGTTGGGCTCGCTGATCATCAGATTGCGCGGCATGTAGTCGCGATGCACCAGAACCCGTGGCTGCGCCAGGGCCGAGTCGATCAGCAGCCGGCAGATGCGCTCCCACGCGACCTGCTGCGCTTCGCTGAGCGCATGCCCCAGGTGGCGCTGCACGTACCATTCGGGGAACAGCTGCAGCTCACGCCGCAACAAGGCCTCGTCATAGGCCGGCATCGTCTGCGCGACCGGCTGCAGCTGGAACTTGAGCAGCGCCTCGATGGCATCGTCGAACAGCTGATCGGCGTTACCCGCGTCGATCACGTCCAGATAGGTCTGACGTCCGAGGTCCGTCAGCAGCAAAAAGCCGCGCTGCAGGTCAGCAGCCAGCACCTGCGGTACATGCACACCGGCTTCGTCCAGCATCTGCGCCACCTTGACGAAGGGACGGCAGTCTTCCTGGGGTGGCGGCGCGTCCATCACGATCAGGCTGCGCTCGCCGCCTTGCCAGCGGAAGTAACGACGAAAACTGGCATCGCTGCTCGCCGCGGTGAGCTCCGCGGTCGGTACTTCGCCCCAGCCGCAACGGGCAAAGAGTTCCGGTAGTTGCTGGTCCAGCCAGGCGCTGAGGTCCAGCAGACGTTGATCTTGATGCGGCATCCAGGGGTCTCCACGGCGCTAGCCGATAGGCGGGTCATGCTTTATTATCCTGCATCTTGTGCGACACGCGTGGCGTGTCTCCAAAACCTCGCTGTGCGGTCAGCGAGGATGGTGACCGGAAGGAAACCATAAGCCAAGGGGGTTCCCCGAGGAATCAAAACCGTCCCTGAAACCCTGCGCTTAGAAGGGTTCCCGCTGCGGCGGACAGCGCATCCCAAGGTCGTCTCGCTCTCGGTAGCACGACCGCAGAACCAGCAATATCGGTTCTGGAGAGCCTCCTAAATATCAACCCATGCGGGGGAATCCCCGCAGGGGTTCCTCTCGCTACTGAACGAGAGGGCATCAACCTAGAGAACGGCTGTGTCAGCAGTCCCGCTTCTCATTCCAAACCGGAGACATGAGCGAAAGCTCTGTCTGTCATTGTCCAACCACTGCCGGCATGGGGTGGTAGCGGACTCGTTGTGCGACCAACGATAGCCTAGGGAAACATGCGTCACTGGTAACGGTGGGGTATGAAGCTTTCCCGACAATGTAGCCCCCGTCAGGGTGCGGTTCTGCCGTGAGGCAAGCCGTGGATACTCGGAGCAGTACCGGGTTGAGGCGCTAGGCTGGCTGGTATGGGCAACACAAGTGAACCGCTGATAAACACCGTAAGGATAGCCATGCCAAAACTGCTGTCAGGCATGAACCAAAAGGTACGAGGCCGGTTATCTCTGTGGGATGTGGGGATACGTCGTCATCAGCGCCTCCGGTGAAAAGGCGAGTCCTAACCCAGTCGTGTGACAGATAGGGAACGTGGTAAGCCCGTATCGCCGCCCTCGTGGCAGGTGAGCCGCAAGGCGAGCTGTTGGCGGTGCGGGTATGGGATCGCAGAGAAAGCGAATGCCGGGCTGTAATGGTTCGGATAGGGGTTGGAACATCACCCCACGGGAAACCGGGCAGACTTCTGCGTGGTCTTTCGTCGCATGACCTCTGACTGACCCTGTCTCAATGAACCTAGGGCTCGGTTCCATCGAGTCCAACTTAACCAACCCTGGCGGGATATGCGCATCCCGTCAGGGACCTGCGTGTGTCTTCCGCTCGGGATGGCTCAACCATCTTGAGAGGAAAGCAGCATGAAAGAGCTCAGCCAACAGGCCGGGTCTGCGCTTTCCGGTGTTCCGCAGCAGTGGCACGACATCGACTGGTGTCGTGTGCAGCGGAATGTCCGGGAAATGCAGGTGCGGATTGCGAAGGCTTGTCGGGAAGGCAAATGGCGCAGGGTGAAAGCCTTGCAACGGATGCTGACCCGCTCGAAGTCGGCCAGATACTTGGCCGTACGACGAGTCACTGAAAACCAAGGCAAGCGCACGGCGGGAGTCGACCGCGTGCTCTGGGATACACCCGACGCGAAATGGAAAGCGGCACAAGGGTTGAAGCGGCATGGATACCAGCCACGGCCTTTACGGCGTGTGTTCATTCCGAAGTCGAATGGGAAGGAGCGCCCTCTGGGCATCCCGACCATGACCGACAGGGCCATGCAGGCGTTGTATCTGCTGGCACTGGCGCCCATTGCAGAAACCAACGGCGATCCAAACAGCTACGGTTTCAGGATCGAACGCTCGACGGCGGATGCAATGAGTCAACTGTTCGTCTGCCTATCCAAGAAGGCTTCGGCCCAATGGGTATTGGAGGCGGATATACAGGGATGCTTCGACCACATCAACCATGACTGGTTGATCGCCAACGTCCCAACGGACAAGGCGATCCTTCGGAAATGGTTGAAGGCTGGCGTGATACACAAGGGTCAGCTACGGGCAACGGACGCCGGTACGCCACAAGGCGGGATCATCTCGCCAACTTTGGCAAACGTGGTACTCGATGGTCTGGAATCACAGCTCAAGCAGCATCTGAGCGTGACAAGGGCCAAGAAGCTGAAAGTCAATGTGGTGCGATACGCAGATGATTTCGTGATTACAGGTACCTCCCCGGAGGTGCTGGAAAACGAGGTCAAACCTTGGGTAGAGCAGTTCCTGGCAATACGCGGGCTGCAGTTGTCACCCGAGAAGACGCAGATCGTCCATATCGACCAAGGCTTCGACTTCCTGGGATGGAGCTTCCGCAAGTATCAAGGGAAGCTCCTGATCAAGCCGAGCAAGAAGAACGTCAAGGCGTTTTACAGCAAGGTCAAGGAAGTTATCGAGAGCAGCAAAACGGCAAGACAGGAGGATCTAATCCGAGTGCTGAACCCGATGCTGCGAGGCTGGGCGCTATATCACCAGCCCGTAGTTGCCAAACAGGCATACAGCCGCATGGACAGCAGAGTGTTCCTCAAGCTCTGGCGTTGGGCGAAACGGCGACACCCAAACAAATCGCTGGAATGGGTGCAAAAGCGGTATTTCCGCACCACTGGCGACAGAAATTGGGTGTTCGCCACCATGGCAACGGAGGAAAGTGGGGCAAAACGGGAAATTGCGCTGTACCCGCTCGCGGGTACGCCAATCGAGCGACACAAGAAGGTTAGCGGGGAGTACAACCCCTTCGATCCTTCCATGGAAGAAATGGGCGAAAAACTGCGGATGGAGCGGATGCTGAAAAAGCTGAAGTATCGGACTCAAGTTGTCAGCCTGTTCCAGAGTCAAAAAGGACTGTGTCAGCTGTGCAAACAACCGATTACCAGGGAAACAGGGTGGCACGACCACCACATTATCTACCGCTCACAAGGTGGTAGAGACTCCCTGGACAACCGGGTACTATTGCACCCAATTTGTCATACACAACTCCACATACATGGCCTGAAAGTGAGCAAGCCGGCCCTCTAGGGGGCTTTGTAAAGGCTTGAGCCGTATGCGCTGAAAGGCGCACGTACGGTTCTTAGGGGGGAGCGGGCCAGCAATGGCCGGCTCCTACCCGACTCTCAGCCCATCGAGAGGCGTGCGGCCCAGCCGGCCGATGGCTCGCCGCAAGCACGGACCAAAAAACAAGATGGCAGTCAAATACCCCGCGTTTCGTAAAAAATTCCCTCTATTGGTTACTGGCGGTCTGCTTGCATTGCAACCGGTAGCTGTTCCTTTTGTCATCGCCGCCGAACAGTTCGCCTGCCAGCCGGACGCATCCGGTGGCTGGAACTGTGCCTCCAACGCAGCCAGCCCCGCACTGCCACCGCGCCCGACCCATAGCGGCAGCGTCGTGAGCACGACGGGGACAGCCAAGTCAGCCACTGCCAAGACGCAAGAGCCGACCGCCACGACCAAGCTGGTCACCGAGAGCAAGGGCCGCGCGCTGGCCTCGCGCAGCGCCGACTATAGCCATCTGGACTGGGTGCCACGCGATCAGCTGACGCCTGCTCAGCTCGCCGAAACCGGCCCGTACTGCGCAGGCACCTATGTCGAGCCGGACCGTCCAGGCAAATTCGACACCACGCCGATGAGCGAAGCGCCCACCTACGTGTCGGCCAAGGCCACCCGCTACGAGCAGGAGCAGGAGATCGCCACCCTAGCTGGCGATGTGGTCCTGCGCCAGGGCAGCATTCAGGTCGAGGCGGACGAAGCCAGCCTGCACCAGTTGGAGAACCGCGGCGAGCTGACCGGCAACGTGCGCTTTCGCGACCGCGATGCACTGCTGGTCGGCGACCACGCCGAGATCTTCCTCGACAGCGGCGAAGCCAAGGTGGAGAACGCCGAATACGTGGTGCACTCTGGCAAGGTCCGCGGCAGCGCGCAGTACGCCAAGCGTGAGGAAACCGCAATCATCCGCCTGAAGGACGGCACCTACACCAGCTGCGAGCCGGGCGAGAACAGCTGGCACCTGAAGGGCAACAACGTCACCCTGAACCCGGCCACCGGCTTCGGTTCGGCGACCAACGTGACGCTGCGGGTCAAGGATATTCCGGTGTTCTACACCCCTTATATCCACTTCCCCATCGATGATCGTCGCCAGTCCGGCTTCCTCGCACCGAGCATCGGCTCGTCCAGCGACAACGGCTTCTCGCTGCAGACGCCCTATTACTTCAACCTGGCGCCGAATTTCGACGCCACGCTGTATCCGCACTTGATGACTGACCGCGGCCTGCTGATGGAAGGCGAGTTCCGCTACCTGACGCGCAGCAGCGAGGGACAGTTCGGCGCCGCCTACCTGGACGACAGCAACGACGACCGCAAGCTGCAGTCCGAGTATGAGGACCAGCGCTGGATGTATAGCTGGCAGAACCGTACTGGTCTGGATTCGCGCTGGCTCGCCGAGGTCAACTACACCGATATCAGCGATCCTTACTACTTCCAGGATCTGGATACCAACCTCAACATCGACCAACCTGATCATCTCGATCAGCGCGGCACACTCTCCTACCGCGGCGACACCTATACCGCGCGCTTGAACATGCACGCCTATGAGCGTGCCACGGTGGCCGACATCACGCCGTACGAGCGCCTGCCACAGCTGACCCTGGACGGGCGCCTGCCTTTCCAGCCGGGCGGCTTGAACTTCGCCTACAAGACCGAGTTCGTCAGCTTCCAGCGCAGCCTGCGCAGCGGCAACTTCATCAATGAAGATGGCAATCCGGAGCAGTGGTATGACGATCGGCTGAGCGGCCTGAACCGCGCCGAAGGCGAACGCGTGCACCTAGAGCCCGGTGTCAGTTTGCCGCTGAACTGGGCATGGGGATTCATTACCCCATCGCTGAAGTACGCTTACACCCAATATGATCTGGATTTGGACGCTCGCGGGCGAGATCCGGCATTCGGCGGGGTCACCGACTTCAAACGCTCACCTGATCGAAGCGTACCGATCCTTAGTGTCGACAGCGGTCTGTATTTCGACCGAGACACCCAGTGGTTCGGCCAGGACTATCGCCAGACCCTCGAGCCGCGCCTGTTCTATCTCTATGTGCCGAAGGAAGATCAGGACGATATTCCGGTTTTCGATACCGGTGAAAGCAGCTTCAGCTATTCCTCGCTCTGGCGCGAGAACCGCTTCTCCGGTAATGATCGGATCGGCGATGCCAATCAGGTTTCGCTCGGTGTCACCAGCCGCTGGGTCGAGCCCAACGGTTTTGAGCGCCAGCGCTTCAGCATCGGTCAGAGCTATTACTTCCGGGACCGCGAAGTCCAGCTGCCTGGCATGACCATTGCAGGCCGCGCCGATGCCAGAGCAGACGTGTCGCCCTACGCACTGGAGTACATGTACCGATACAACCGCGACTGGCGCTTCACCTCCACCTTCAACTGGGATCCGGATGCGAGCAGTACCCGCTCGGGCAGCGCCATGTGGCACTACCAGCCGGAAGACAACCCCAACAAGATCATCAACCTGGGCTATCGCTATCGCAATGACGCGATCCGCTTTGATCAGGCAACAGGACAGTGGACCTATGGCGGCGATTACGGCACGCCAGGCACCCCGGAGTACATCAAGGACTACTACAAGATCAACCAGCACGACTTCTCGGTCATCTGGCCGGTGGTCCCGCAATGGAGCGTTATCGCCCGCTGGCAGCATGACTACAGCCGCAGCCGCACCCTGGAGGCCTTCGGTGGCTTCGAGTACGACAGTTGCTGCTGGAAGCTGCGCCTGATCAATCGCTACTGGATCCACTACGACGAGACCAGCCTCAACCCCGACCGCAACGACGAGCCGGACCGCGGCATCTTCCTGCAGATCGTCCTCAAGGGACTCGGCGGCGTAGTCGGCAATGCGACCGAAACTTTCCTCGACGAAGGCATCCAAGGCTACCGTGAACGTGAAGACCAAGCTTTCTGAAGTACTGCGCCCGCTCGCGCTCGGCGCACTGCTGCTGAGCGGTGCGACCCTCGCGCCTGCGGCCCTCGCCCAGGTTCAACCACTGGATCGCGTGGTGGCGATCGTCGATAACGACGTCATCATGCAAAGCCAACTGGATCAGCGCATGCGCGAAGTCCAGCAGACCATCGAGAAGCGCGGCGCCGATGCGCCGCCGACCGACGTCCTGCAGCAGCAGGTGCTTGAGCGCCTGATCACCGAGAACCTGCAGTTGCAGATCGGTGAGCGCTCCGGCATCCGCATCTCCGACGAAGAACTCAACCAGGCCATGGGCACCATCGCCCAGCGCAACAACATGTCACTGGAGCAGTTCCGCGAGGCGCTGACCCGTGATGGTCTGAGCCTGGAAACCGCCCGCGAGCAGATCCGCCGCGAGATGATCATCAGCCGCGTGCGCCAGCGCCGCGTTGCCGAACGCATCCAGGTGTCCAACCAGGAAGTGCAGAACTTTCTCGCCTCGGACCTCGGCAAGCTGCAGCTGTCGGAGGAGTACCACCTCGCCAACATCCTGATTCCGGTTCCGGAATCTGCTGATGCCGCCACCATCCAGGCAGCCGAACGCACTGCAATGGATACCTATCAGCAGCTGCAGCAGGGCGCCGACTTCGCTCGCCTGGCCGTATCCCGCTCGGCCAGCGAGAACGCTCTCGAGGGCGGCGACATGGGCTGGCGCAAAGCGGCACAGTTGCCACCGCCGTTCGATACAGCAGTTCAGGAGCTGGCGGTCGGCGAAGTGACCCAACCGGTGCGCACGCCGCCAGGCTTCATCATGGTCAAGCTGCTGGACAAGCGTGGTGGCGAAACCCAGGTACGCGACGAAGTGCATGTCCGCCACATCCTGATCAAGCCGAGCGCGATCCGTAGCGAAGAAGAAGCACGCCTGCTGGTACAGCGCCTGCGTGACCGCATCGAGGCCGGCGAGGATTTCGCCGAGCTGGCCAAGAGCTTCTCCGAAGACCCGGGCTCGGCGCTCAACGGCGGCGACCTGAACTGGATCGACCCGGCCTCGCTGGTACCCGAGTTCCGCGAAGTCATGGCCAATACGGCGAGCGGCGAACTGTCCCCGGTGTTCAAGTCGCCCTATGGCTGGCACATCCTGGAAGTGCTCGGCCGCCGCGCGACCGACACCAGCGAGCAGTTCCGCGAGCAACAGGCGCTGAGCCTGCTGCGCAACCGCAAGTACGATGAAGAACTGCAGGCCTGGCTGCGCCAGATCCGCGACGAGGCCTACGTCGAGATCAAGCTCTAAACTGCACGCTGCACCTAAGCAACAGGAAGGCGGGGTGATGACCGAAGGGTCGCCACCCCGTTTTCATTTCCGGCGGATCACCGCCAGATGCCTAGCGGAGAATCTCGATGCCCACGTCCCGCCCCTTCGTTCTGACGCCCGGCGAACCGGCCGGCATCGGCCCGGATCTGTGTCTGTTGCTGGCACGCCAGGCGCAACCGCAGCCACTGGTAGCCATCGCCAGCCGCGCGCTGCTGGCCGAGCGCGCTGTACAGCTTGGACTGCACATCGAACTGCGCGATGCCGGACCGCAGAACTGGCCAGGCCACCCCGCGCCTGCCAACTGTCTGTACGTATGGGACACACCGCTCGCCACCACAGTGACGGCCGGCCAGCTCGACCCGCGCAATGCCCACTACGTGCTGGAGACGTTGACCCGCGCCGGACGCGGCTGTCTGGACGGCAGTTTCGCCGGCATGATCACCGCCCCGGTGCACAAGGGCGTGATCAACGAAGCCGGCATTCCCTTCTCCGGACACACCGAATTTCTCGCCGAGCTGACCCACACCGAACAGGTGGTAATGATGCTCGCCACCCGCGGCCTGCGTGTGGCGCTGGTGACCACCCACCTGCCGCTCAGGGACGTCGCCGATGCGATCACCGCCGAGCGTCTGCAGCGGGTCACGCGCATCCTGCACGCGGACCTGGTGGGCAAGTTCGGCATCGCTCGGCCGCGCATCCTGGTCTGCGGCCTGAACCCCCACGCCGGCGAAGGCGGCCATCTGGGCCGCGAGGAAATCGAAATCATCGAGCCGGCGCTGGCGGGTCTGCGCAAGGAAGGCATCGAGCTGATCGGCCCCCTTCCCGCCGACACGCTGTTCACCCCCAAGCACCTCGAACACTGCGATGCGGTGCTGGCGATGTATCACGATCAGGGCCTGCCGGTGCTCAAGTACAAGGGTTTCGGGGCAGCGGTCAACGTTACCCTCGGTCTGCCGATCGTACGCACTTCCGTGGACCACGGCACCGCGCTGGACCTGGCCGGAACCGGCCGTGTCGACATCGGCAGCCTGCAAGTCGCCCTGGAAACGGCCTATCAGATGTCAGGCACCGCTTAGGAAGCCGCTCCGCCCCGGCATCCGTTTCGCAATGGGTGCCGGCCCGGCGACTCAGCTGGTAAGCTTCGCACCTTTCATTTTTCGCTTTACGCTCTTGCTTGACGCTTGCGGCTTGAAGCCTGGAGCTGCCTTCATGTCCGATTACCAACACCGCGCGCGCAAACGCTTCGGCCAGAACTTCCTGCACGACGCGGGGGTGATCCATCGCATTCTGCGGGCGATCCACGCCAAGCCCGGTGAACGGTTGGTGGAGATCGGCCCTGGGCAGGGAGCGCTCACCGAAGGACTGCTCGACAGCGGTGCACATCTGGATGTCGTCGAGCTCGACCTGGACCTGATTCCCATCCTGCAAGCCAAGTTCGCCGGGCGCGAGAACTTCAACCTGAATCAGGGCGATGCCCTGAAGTTCGACTTCAGCCGTCTCAGCCAGGAGCCGGCGAGCCTGCGCATCGTCGGCAACCTGCCCTACAACATCTCGACCCCGCTGATCTTCCACCTGCTCGAGCACGCCCAGCTGATCCGTGACATGCATTTCATGCTGCAGAAGGAAGTGGTCGAGCGGCTGGCCGCGCAGCCCGGCGGCGGTGACTGGGGTCGGCTGTCGATCATGGTGCAGTACCACTGCCGGGTGGAGCATCTGTTCAATGTCGGCCCGGGAGCGTTCAACCCGGCGCCGAAAGTCGACTCGGCGATCGTGCGCCTGGTACCACACGAAACCCTGCCGCATCCGGCGCGCGATCACCGCCAGCTGGAGCGCGTCGTGCGCGAGGCGTTCAATCAGCGACGCAAGACCCTGCGCAACACCTTGAAGGGCCTTCTGGATGCCGAGGCCATCGAGGCCGCGGGCGTGGACGGCAGTCTGCGACCCGAGCAACTGGACCTGGCGGCCTTTGTCCGCCTTTCCGATCAACTGACCGAGCGCAGCTAGGGGTCAGCCCCCTCTGCCGACCAGCGAGCCGTCCATGCCCGAAGAACAACGCTACCGCATCGACGTCAGCGTCACGCCCCGCTATCTGGCCGAGCAATCCGAGCCGGAACAAAACCGCTACGCCTTTGCCTACACCGTAACTATCGAGAATAAAGGCGAGGTGGCGGCGCAGCTGCTGTCGCGACACTGGATCATCACCGACGGCGACGGCCAGGTGCAGGAAGTGCGTGGCGCCGGCGTCGTCGGCGAGCAGCCACTGATTGCGCCTGGCGAGCACCACGTCTACACCAGTGGAACGCTGTTGCCGACCTGTGTCGGCAGCATGCAGGGCAGTTATCGGATGGTGGCCGAGGACGGGCACAGCTTCGATGCCGTCATTGCACCGTTCCGCCTGGCCGTACCCGGAGCATTGCATTGACGACCTATGCCGTTGGTGACCTGCAAGGTTGCCTGGAGCCCCTGAAGTGCCTGCTGGAGCGCGTCGACTTCAGCCCCTCGCGCGACTGCCTGTGGCTGGCCGGTGATCTGGTCAACCGCGGCCCGCAATCGCTGGAAGCACTGCGCTTCGTGCGCGATCTCAAGTCTTCGGCGATCACCGTGCTGGGCAACCACGACCTGCATCTGCTGGCGGTGGCGCATAACATCGAGCGCATGCGCAAGTCCGATACCTTGCAGGCGATCCTCGACGCACCGGATCGCGCAGACCTGATCGACTGGCTGCGCCAGCAGAAGCTCATTCATTATGATGCCGAGCGGCACACCGCCATGGTGCACGCCGGCATCCCGCCGCAATGGTCGCTGGAAAAGGCCCTGCGTCGCGCCGCCGAGGTTGAGCAGGCGCTGCAGGACGATGCCCTGCTGCTGCCCTTTCTCGATGGCATGTACGGTAACCAGCCGGCGAAGTGGAACAAGGAGCTGCACGGCGTCCCGCGCCTGCGCCTGATCACCAATTACTTCACCCGCATGCGCTTCTGCAAGGCGGACGGCACCCTTGAACTGGACGCCAAGGAAGGCGCCGACAGCGCACCCGCCGGCTACGCGCCCTGGTTCAGCCACAGCAACCGCAAGACCCGCAACGTCAAGCTGATCTTCGGCCACTGGGCGGCGCTGGAAGGCCAGTGCGACGAGCCGAACGTTTTCGCGCTGGATACTGGCTGCGTCTGGGGCAACGCCATGACGCTGATGAACCTCGACAGTGGCGAAATACATCGCTGCGAATGTGAACACGGTAAGCCCGCATGACAGACTTCAAACGCATCCCGCCGGAACAAGCCCAGACCATGCGCAGCAATGGCGCGGTGATCGTGGATATTCGCGACCCGCAGAGCTATGCCAATGGTCACATCAGTGGCTCACTGCATCTGGACAACCATTCGCTGCCGGACTTCATCGCCGCAGCCGATCTCGATCACCCGCTGATCGTCACCTGCTATCACGGCCATTCCAGCCAGAGCGCCGCGGCCTATCTGGTCAATCAGGGTTTTTCTGACGTCTACAGCCTCGACGGCGGTTTCGAACTCTGGCGGCATACCTACCCGGCCGATGTCGCGCGCGACGAACAAGCGTAAAAATTTATTTCCCTCCGATCGCCCGCCATCCGCGGGCTAGGCGCTATCAACAGCCGAACGGCAGCGCGGAAATCCCCTCTCCGCCCTTGATCTTGCCGAATCCGAACTATCCTTGAGTTCAGGCCATCCAAATAAACGAAGCCGGGAAACGGCTGACGGAATTCAGGGTTTCGACCATTAGGTGTTCGGGGGAACTCCACTGGCCGCCACTTCGGCCGGGCTCCAGAGTGCCTGATGACGCGCCTATTCGTGCATCGATCGAGGTGAAGTCATGAGCATTTTCAGCCACTTCCAACAACGTTTCGAAGCGACCCGCCAGGAAGAATATTCGCTCCAGGAGTACCTTGATCTCTGCAAGGCGGATCCAAGGACCTATGCCAGCGCAGCCGAGCGCCTGCTGATGGCGATCGGCGAGCCCGAGCTGGTGGACACGTCGACCGATCCCCGACTGTCGCGCATCTTCTCCAACAAGGTGATCCGCCGTTATCCGGCCTTCGAGGATTTCCATGGCATGGAGGAATGCATCGACCAGATCGTGTCCTACTTCCGCCACGCCGCACAGGGCCTGGAGGAGAAGAAGCAGATCCTCTATCTCCTCGGCCCGGTGGGTGGCGGCAAGTCGTCGCTGGCTGAAAAGCTCAAGCAGCTGATGGAGCGGGTGCCCTTCTACGCGATCAAGGGCTCGCCTGTCTTCGAGTCGCCGCTGGGGCTGTTCAACCCGGTGGAGGACGCGCAAATCCTCGAAGAGGACTACGGCATTCCGCCACGCTACCTGAACTCGATCATGTCGCCTTGGGCCACCAAGCGCCTGCAGGAATTCGGCGGCGACATTTCCAAGTTCCGCGTGGTCAAGCTCTATCCGTCGATCCTTAACCAGATCGCCGTGGCCAAGACCGAGCCAGGTGACGAGAACAACCAGGACATCTCTTCGCTGGTGGGCAAGGTGGATATCCGCAAGCTCGAGGAATTCCCGCAGAACGATGCCGACGCCTACAGCTACTCGGGCGCGCTGTGCCGGGCCAACCAGGGCCTTATGGAATTCGTCGAGATGTTCAAGGCGCCGATCAAGGTCTTGCACCCGCTGCTGACCGCGACTCAGGAGGGCAACTACAACAGCACCGAGGGCCTGGGCGCGATTCCCTACAGCGGCATCCTGCTGGCGCACTCGAACGAGTCGGAGTGGCACAGCTTCCGCAACAACAAGAACAACGAGGCCTTCATCGACCGCATCTACATCGTCAAGGTGCCGTACTGCCTGCGCGTGTCGGATGAGATCAAGATCTACGACAAGCTGCTGGCCAACAGCTCGCTGTCCAGGGCTCATTGCGCGCCGGACACGCTGAAAATGCTGGCGCAGTTCTCGGTGCTGTCGCGCCTGAAGGAGCCAGAGAACTCCAACATCTATTCGAAGATGCGCGTCTATGACGGCGAGAACCTCAAGGACACCGATCCCAAGGCCAAGTCGATCCAGGAATACCGCGACACCGCCGGCGTCGATGAGGGCATGAACGGGCTTTCCACCCGCTTCGCCTTCAAGATTCTTTCCAAGGTGTTCAACTTCGACCCGCACGAGATCGCCGCCAACCCGGTGCACCTGCTCTACGTGCTGGAGCAGCAGATCGAGCAGGAACAGTTCCCCGCCGAGGTGCGCGAGCGCTACCTGCGCTTCATCAAGGAATACCTGGCGCCGCGCTACATCGAGTTCATCGGCAAGGAGATCCAGACCGCCTACCTCGAGTCCTACAGCGAGTACGGGCAGAACATCTTCGATCGCTACGTGCTCTACGCCGACTTCTGGATCCAGGATCAGGAATACCGCGACCCGGAAACCGGCGAGATCCTCAACCGCGTGGCGCTCAACGAGGAGCTGGAGAAGATCGAGAAGCCGGCTGGCATCAGCAACCCGAAGGATTTCCGCAACGAGATCGTCAACTTCGTGCTGCGCGCCCGCGCCAACAACAACGGCAAGAATCCGTCGTGGCTGTCCTACGAGAAGCTGCGCGTGGTGATCGAGAAGAAGATGTTCTCCAACACCGAGGACCTGCTGCCAGTCATCAGCTTCAACGCCAAGGCCAGCAAGGAAGACCAGAAGAAGCACAACGATTTCGTCGTGCGCATGGTCGAGCGCGGCTATACCGAGAAGCAGGTTCGCCTGCTCTCCGAGTGGTATCTGCGGGTGCGTAAATCGCAGTAAGCGGCTGGAAGCCTGAAGCCGGGAACGGAACGCTCCGCTTTCGGCTTCGGGTCTATGCTTTTCAGCCTAGCCCGGAGGGCCTATGAGCTACGTGATCGACCGTCGCCTGAATGGCAAGAACAAGAGCACGGTGAACCGCCAGCGCTTCCTGCAGCGGTACCGTGGGCATATCAAGAAAGCGGTAGAGGAAGCCGTTGGCCGCCGTTCCATCACCGACATGGAACATGGCGAACAGATCAGCATTCCCGGACGCGACATCGACGAGCCGGTGCTCCACCACGGCCGCGGCGGACGCCAGACCATCGTCCACCCCGGCAACAAGGAGTTCGTCGCCGGCGAACGCATCCCGCGCCCGCAGGGCGGCGGTGGCGGACAAGGCGCTGGCCAGGCCAGCAACAGCGGCGAAGGCATGGACGACTTCGTCTTCCAGATCACCCAGGAGGAGTTTCTCGACTTCATGTTCGAGGACCTGGAGCTGCCCAACCTGGTCAAGCGTCACCTCACCGGCACGGATACCTTCAAGACGGTGCGCGCCGGCATCGCCAACGAGGGCAACCCCTCGCGCATCAACATTGTCCGCACCCTGCGCTCGGCGCACGCCCGCCGCATCGCGCTGTCGGGCAGCAGCCGTGCCCAGCTCAGGGCGCTGAAGGCGGAGCTGGAGCGGCTACGCCTGGAGGAGCCGCACAATTTCGGCGACATCAAGGCTGCCGAAGAAGAGATCGAACGGCTCAAGGCGCGCATCAACCGCGTGCCATTTCTGGACACCTTCGATCTCAAGTACAACCTGCTGGTCAAGCATCCCAACCCCAGCTCCAAGGCGGTGATGTTCTGCCTAATGGACGTTTCCGGTTCGATGACCCAGTCCACCAAGGACATCGCCAAGCGCTTCTTCATCCTGTTGTACCTGTTCCTCAAGCGGAACTACGACAAGATCGACGTGGTATTCATTCGCCACCACACCAGCGCCAAGGAAGTGGACGAGGAAGAGTTCTTCTACTCGCGCGAAACCGGCGGCACCATCGTTTCCAGCGCGCTGAAGATGATGCAGGAGATCATGGCCGAGCGTTATCCGGCCAACGAGTGGAACATCTACGCCGCGCAAGCTTCCGACGGCGACAACTGGAACGACGATTCGCCGCTGTGCCGCGATATCCTGATCAACCAGATCATGCCGTTCGTACAGTACTTCACCTACGTCGAAATCACCCCGCGCGAACACCAGGCGCTCTGGTACGAGTACAACCAGGTGGCAGAAGCCTTTTCCGACGCGTTCGCCCAACAGCAGTTGGTCAGCGCCGGAGACATCTACCCAGTGTTCCGCGAACTCTTCCAGCGGCGCATGACCAGCTGAGGTGTGCAGCATGAAGCGACAGCCCATTTCCACCGGCTCGGAATGGACCTTCGACCTGATTCGGCAATACGACCGCGAGATCGCCCGCATTGCCGAGCGCTACGCGCTGGACACCTATCCGAACCAGATCGAGGTGATCACCGCCGAGCAGATGATGGACGCCTATGCCTCGGTGGGCATGCCGCTGGGCTATCACCACTGGTCCTACGGCAAGCAGTTCCTGCATACCGAAAAGCACTACAAGCGCGGTCAGATGGGCCTGGCCTACGAGATCGTGATCAACTCCGACCCCTGCATCGCCTACCTCATGGAAGAGAACACCATGTGCATGCAGGCGCTGGTGATCGCCCATGCGAGCTACGGCCATAACAGTTTCTTCAAGGGCAACTACCTGTTCCGCACCTGGACCGACGCCAGCTCGATCATCGACTACCTGGTATTCGCCAAGCAGTACATCATGCAATGCGAGGAACGCCACGGCATCGATGCGGTGGAAGACCTGCTCGACTCTTGCCACGCGCTGATGAACTACGGCGTCGACCGCTACAAGCGCCCCTACCCCATCTCGGCAGAGGAAGAACGGCGGCGGCAGAAGGACCGCGAGGAACATCTGCAGCGGCAGATCAACGATCTCTGGCGGACCATTCCCAAAGGCGCCGGCAAGGGCGACGGGCAGGCCGAGAACCAGCGCTTTCCGGCCGAACCGCAGGAGAACATTCTCTATTTCATCGAGAAGCACGCGCCGCTGCTGGAACCCTGGCAGCGGGAGATCGTACGCATCGTTCGCAAGATCGCACAGTACTTCTACCCGCAGCGCCAGACCCAGGTGATGAACGAAGGCTGGGCCACCTTCTGGCACTACACCCTGCTCAATGACCTCTACGATGAAGGACTGGTCACCGACGGCTTCATGATGGAGTTTCTGCAGTCGCACACCAGCGTCATCTACCAGCCCGGCTTCGACAGCCCCTACTACAGCGGCATCAACCCTTACACCCTGGGCTTCGCCATGTATCAGGACATCCGCCGGATCTGCGAGAACCCGACCGAGGAGGACAAGCGCTGGTTCCCGGACATCGCTGGCAGCGACTGGCTGACCACTGTGAAATTCGCCATGAACAACTTCAAGGACGAGAGCTTCATCCTGCAGTTCCTCTCGCCCAAGGTGATCCGCGACCTGAAGCTGTTCAGCATCCTCGACGACGACCGCAAGGACGAGCTGCTGGTCCCGGCCATCCACGACGAAAGTGGCTACCACACCATTCGCGAACTGCTCGCGGCGCAGTACAACCTCGGCAACCGCGAGCCCAACGTGCAGGTGTGGAATGTCGATCGCCGCGGCGACCGCTCGCTCACCCTGCGTCACATGCAGCATGACCGCAAGCCGCTGGGCGCATCCACCGACGAGGTACTCAAGCATCTGCACCGGCTGTGGGGGTTCGACGTGCATCTGCAATCGATGCAGGACGACAAGCTGGTCAACACCCATCACATGCCGCCGCGCGCCAGCAACGAGACGGAAACCGACAGCCGCTTCCCCGGCATGAACTTCGCCTGACCGACACCGCGGGCAGTGCCCGCGGCGCCTTCCTCGGCACCAATCTGTGGCCGTACGACCGATATCCTTTATCCTCCGCGCCTACGGAGGTGGTTATGCATATCTACAAAGTCGGCGGCGCGGTGCGTGATCGCCTGCTGGGGCGTGCGGTCAGTGAAGTGGACTGGGTGGTGGTCGGCGCCACTCCAGAGGAAATGCAGGCCCAGGGCTTCCGCCCGGTGGGCGCGGACTTTCCGGTGTTCCTGCATCCGCAGAGCGGCGAGGAGTACGCCCTGGCGCGTACCGAGCGCAAGAGCGGCCGCGGTTATGGCGGCTTTACCTTCCATGCCAGCCCTGAGGTCACCCTCGAGGAGGATCTGCAGCGACGCGACCTCACCATCAATGCCATTGCCGAAGACGAGCAGGGGCGATTGATCGACCCCTACGGTGGCCAGCGCGATCTGCAGGTCCGACTGTTGCGCCACGTGTCGCCGGCCTTCGCCGAAGACCCGCTGCGCGTGCTGCGCGTGGCGCGCTTCGCCGCGCGCTACGCCGAGCTCGGCTTCCGCATCGCCGACGAAACCCTTGAGCTGATGCGTCAGCTGGCGCGCTCCGGCGAGCTGTCGGCACTCACCGCCGAACGCAGCTGGAAGGAGATTTCCCGCGCATTGATGGAGCCACGCCCGGATGTCTTCATTCAGGTACTTAAGGCCTGTCACGCCCTGCCGGAGCTGTTCCCCGAACTGGCTGCCAGTTTCGAGGAGCAAGGCGCACATGGCGAAAGTCTGCTCGGCGCACTGCGGCGCTGTGCGAAGCACGCCCAGCCATTGCCGGTACGCTGGGCCTGCCTGCTACTCGGCTGCGCAGGCCCAACCGCTAGCCAGGAGGAACGTCTCCACGCCATCGCCACGCTGAACCAGCGCTGCAAGGCGCCGCGGGAATGCCAGGAACTGGCGATGCTGCTCGGCCGCTACCATCAGGACACGCTCGATGCGCGAGCCCTGTCCGCCGATGCCTTGCTCGACATGCTGCAGCACTTCGATATCTATCGCCGTCCGGAGCGCTTCGAGCACTTCATCGCGGCCTGCGAAATGACCGCCCCGGCAGACCGCGCCGCGCAACCCTTACCCCAGGTTGACTACCTGCGGGCGGCGGCGAAAACAGCTCGTGACGTCGCGATCAAACCGCTGCTGGAACAGGGCCATCAGGGCGCCGAGCTGGGCAAGGCACTCGCCGCTGCCCGACTCGAGGCACTGCGGCGGCATTGCCAGCAGAATGCGAATAACGGCTAGTCAGGCACAACGCGGCGGGTGGGCGCGGATCAGCTCGGGCGGGGTGAGCTCCGCGCCGCGCCACTGGAAGGGCACCGGCCAGAGCTGTTGGTCGATGGTCGATTGCGCCCACAGCTCGGCAAAGCTGGCATCCGCGGCCGGGTGCCGTACGGTCGGGGCCAGCAGCGCCAGCGGCCAGAGCACGAAGGCGTTCTTGAGAATCTCAGCACGCGGCAGCAGCAAACCGTGGAAATTGCCGACCAGCTCGCCATAGAGCAGCACGTCGATGTCCAGCGGCAACCCCTTGCGATCCGGCGCGTAACGCCCGTTGTCCGCCTCGATGAACTTGAGCCGCCGGTCCAGTTCGGTCAGCGGCAGCTCGGTATCGCCGGCGACCACGAGGTTGTAGAAGTTGTCGCCCTTGTAGCCCACCGCCAGGCTCTCGAACACCGGCGAACAACGCATGTTCACCAGCAGCTCGGCCAGCGCATCGAGGCCGGCATGCAGATGGGGCTCACGCTGGACATTGCTGCCCAGGCCGAGCAGCACCGGAGTTAGCGACATCCGCGTTCGATCTCCACGCCCAGCGCACGGGCGCGCGCATTGACGCCGGGCTTGGTGACCCGCAGGCGCAGCCAGAGAATGCCGAACTCGCTCATCAGACGCTGCGCCAGGCGCTCGGCGAAGGTCTCTACCAACTCGAAGCGCGCCTCGGCAGCGAACAGGTCGATGGCCGCAGCGACCTTGGCGTAGTCCAGGGCCTTGTCCAGCTCATCGTTCTGCGCCGACGGACGGATGTCCCAGCCCAGCGTCAGGTCCAACTGCAGGCACTGCCGTATGCCGCGCTCCCAATCATAGGCGCCGATCACCGTATCCACTTCCAGGCCTTCGATGAAAACTGTATCCACGCAACGTTCTCCTGCGGCACGACAAGCTCGAAACGCGCCGTTAGACTCAGGGACTCCCTGCCCCGGATGGATTCCATGTTCTGGCTGCTGACCTTGCTCGCGTACCTGATCGGTTCGCTGTCATTCGCCATACTGCTCAGCCGCCTGGCCGGGATACCCGACCCGCGCGCCGGTGGCTCCGGCAACCCCGGCGCCACCAATATGCTTCGTCTGGCCGGCAAGCGCCTGGCGATCTGCACGCTGTTCGGCGATCTGCTCAAAGGCCTGCTGCCCGTCCTGCTGGCCGCCTCGCTGGACATGAGCGTTCAGCAGCAGGCCTGGATCGGTCTGGCGGCGGTCTGCGGCCATCTCTATCCGTTGTACTTCCGTTTTCGCGGCGGCAAGGGCGTAGCGACCGCCGCTGGCGCCCTGCTTGCGCTCTACCCACCGGCCGCATTGCTGGCTATCGGCGCCTGGCTGCTGGTGTTCCGCCTGACCCGCACCAGCTCGCTGGCAGCCCTGATCGCCCTGCCGCTCTGCCTGCCGCTGCTGGCTTGGCAACAGCCCGGTGCGTTGCTGCCGATGAGCCTGCTGGCAACGCTGATTGTCTGGCGTCACCGCAGCAATGTGCGCGATCTGTTCGCTGGCCGGGAACGGCACTTCTAGGTCGATGCGATTCAGATCGCCGGCAGCGTCTCCATCGACCAGCGTGGCTGCACGGCGATCGCCGGCCCATCATGCTGGCCCGCTAGCAGGCGTTGACAGCCAGCGTAGGCGATCATCGCGCCGTTGTCGGTACAGAAACGTGGCCGTGCGTAGAACACCTGCCCCTTGAGTTCGGCAAGCATCGCTTCCAGCGCCTGACGCAGCGACTGGTTGGCACTGACCCCTCCGGCGATGACCAGCGATTTCAGCCCGGTCTGCTTCAGGGCCCGCCGGCATTTGATGGTCAGCGTCTCCACCACCGCCTGCTGGAAGGCCAGCGCGATGTCGCAGCGGGTCTGCTCGCTGTCGTCACCGGCATCGCGGCACTGCTGCCAGGTATTGAGCGTGAAGGTCTTCAACCCGCTGAAGCTGAAGTCCAGCCCCGGCCGATCGGTCATCGGGCGCGGAAAGAGGAAGCGTCCCGGCGTGCCCTGCTCGGCCAGCCGTGCGATCTCCGGCCCGCCCGGGTAGCGCAGGCCCATGAGCTTGGCGGTCTTGTCGAACGCCTCGCCCGCGGCATCGTCCACCGACTCGCCGAGCAGCTCGTAGCGGCCGATGCCATCCACACGCACCAGCTGCGTATGCCCGCCAGACACCAGCAAGGCGACGAACGGAAACGCCGGAGGCTGCGCTTCGAGCATCGGCGCCAATAGATGGCCTTCCATATGGTGCACGCCGACCGCCGGCACCCCCCAGGCCAGCGCCAGCGCCTGAGCGCAGGACGCACCGACCAGCAGGGCACCGACCAGGCCCGGACCGGCCGTGTAGGCCACCGCGTCGATCTGCCCCGCCTCGCGGCCGGCCTCGGCCAGCACCTGACGGATCAGCGGCAGCATGCGTTTCACGTGATCGCGGGAAGCCAGCTCCGGCACCACGCCGCCGTAGACGCGATGCAGGTCGATCTGGCTGAATAGCGCGTCGGCCAGCAGGCCCTGTTCGCTGTCGTAAAGCGCGACACCCGTTTCGTCGCAGGACGTTTCCAACCCCAGCACCAGCATGGGTTCAATCTTCCGGAAGGCGAATGAAGCCGTGCATATTAATCGTCGCGCCGGTCGACCGACCAGCGCTTTTCGATCAGGGGCTTTGCATTCCACCATTGGAGCGGGTAACATCCGCAACCCTTAAAACCAGCGTGCTTGCGAGTCATTGCCGAAGCGCGTTGCCACCGGTAATCAAGTGAAGGTAAGTCCTGGATGCCCGCTGTCAAAGTTAAAGAGAATGAACCCTTCGACGTAGCACTGCGTCGCTTCAAGCGCTCCTGCGAAAAAGCCGGCGTTCTGGCCGAAGTCCGTTCGCGCGAGTTCTACGAGAAGCCGACTGCCGAGCGCAAGCGCAAGGCTGCTGCCGCAGTCAAGCGTCACGCCAAGAAAGTGCAGCGCGAGCAGCGCCGTAGCGTCCGCCTGTACTGATCCAGTACAGCTGACGTCGCATCAAACCCGGCTTCGGCCGGGTTTTGCATTGCATGCAGACTCCGCTTCGCCAGCCGGCGAAAGGTCGGAGTTTTTTTCATTTCCGGCGCATGCTTTGAGCGTAATCTGATACCCCTATGGCCGGACTGATCCCCCAATCCTTCATCGATGACCTGCTCAACCGCTCCGACATCGTCGAGGTGGTCGGTTCGCGCATCCAGCTGAAGAAGACCGGCAAGAACTACAGCGCCCTCTGCCCTTTCCACAAGGAAAAGACGCCGTCCTTCAGCGTCAGCCCGGACAAACAGTTCTACTACTGCTTTGGCTGCGGCGCCGGCGGCAACGCCCTCGGCTTCGTCATGGACCACGACCAGCTGGACTTCCCCCAGGCGGTCGAGGAGCTGGCAAAGCGCGCCGGCATGGAAGTCCCACGCGAGGACAGCGGGCGCAAGCACAAGCCCCGCCAGCCGGTCGATTCGCCGCTCTATCCGCTGCTCGCTGCCGCCGCCGACTATTACCGCCAGGCGCTGAAGAGTCACCCGACGCGCAAGGCCGCGGTGGAATATCTCAAGGGCCGCGGACTGTCCGGTGTCATCGCCCGGGACTTCGGCCTGGGCTTCGCACCGCCGGGCTGGGACAACCTGATGAAGCATCTCGGCGGCGATACCCTGCAGCAGAAGGCGCTGATCGATGCCGGCCTGCTGATCGAGAACGCCGAGAACGGCAAGCGCTACGACCGCTTTCGCGACCGCGTGATGTTCCCCATCCGCGACAGTCGCGGCCGGGTGATCGCCTTTGGCGGCCGGGTACTGGGCGACGACAAACCCAAGTACCTGAACTCGCCTGAAACGCCGGTCTTCCACAAGGGCCAGGAGCTCTACGGCCTCTACGAAGCGCGCCAGGCAAACCGCGACCTCGACGAGATCATGGTGGTCGAGGGCTACATGGACGTCATCGCTCTGGCCCAGCAAGGTCTGCGCAACGCCGTCGCCACTCTGGGCACCGCCACCAGCGAGGAACACCTCAAGCGCCTGTTTCGCATCGTTCCCAGCGTGCTGTTCTGCTTCGACGGCGACGCCGCCGGTCGCAAGGCCGCCTGGCGCGCACTGGAGGCAACATTGCCGAACCTGCAGGACGGGCGCCGCGCACGCTTCCTGTTCCTGCCGGACGGCGAAGATCCGGACACCCTGGTCCGCGCCGAGGGCACCGACGCCTTTCGCGCCCGTATCCAGCAGCACTCGCAGCCACTGGCCGACTACTTCTTCCAGCAACTGAGCGAAGAAGCCGATCCACGTTCCCTGGAAGGCAAGGCTCACCTGGCCACGCTCGCCGCACCGCTCATCGAAAAGATTCCAGGCAACAACTTGCGCGCGCTGATGCGCCAGCGCCTCGCCGAGATCACTGGACTGAACGGCGAAGCACTGCAGCACATGGCCGCTGCGCCCGTAGCCGCACCCAGCAGCACGCCGACCTACGACGACTACACCTACTACGACGCCAGCCCGGCCTACGGCGAGCCCGACCACTTCGAGCCACCGGAACCCGTGCAGCCGCAACCGCGCAGCGGCAAGCCCGGCAAGAAAGAGTGGAAAAAGGACTGGAAAAAAAACGGCCAGGGTCCAGACTTAATGCCACGCGGGCCGCGCACGCCCGCCACGGTCGAGCCTCCGGCACTGACCACCCTGCGCACCCTGCTGCACCACCCAGAGCTGGCGCAGAAGGTGGAAGACGTCAGTCATTTCGCCGCAGAAGACGATACCTACGCCCAACTGCTAGTGGCGCTGCTCGGCACCCTGCAGAAAAACCCAAGGCTGCGCAGCCTGCAGCTGATCGCCCGCTGGCACGGCACGGATCAGGGTCGACTTTTACGCGCACTGGCAGAGAAAGAATGGCTGATCTCTGCCGATAACCTTGAACAGCAGTTTTTCGACACCATTAATAGCCTTGCCGCCAGACAGCGGGAACGGCGCCTCGAAAACCTGCTGCGCAAGGCTCGCCAGGGTGAACTCAGCGCAGAGGAAAAAGACCAACTGCGTAACCTATTGAGCCGCAACGCAATACCCGCTACACCGACCTCAACTGGCGCGTGAGGTCCTAGCTCGGCTATAATGCTCAGCTTGTTTTCAGCCCGCCAGAACCTTCAGTGGATAGGGTTATATGTCCGGAAAAGCGCAACAGCAGTCCCGCCTCAAAGAGTTGATCCAGCGTGGCCGTGAGCAGGGTTACCTGACTTACGCCGAGGTCAACGACCACCTGCCGGAGGATATTTCCGATCCGGAACAGGTGGAAGACATCATTCGCATGATCAACGACATGGGCATCAACGTATTCGAGACCGCTCCGGATGCCGATGCCCTGTTGTTGGCCGAAGCCGATACCGATGAAGCTGCCGCCGAAGAGGCCGCCGCTGCACTCGCGGCGGTCGAGACCGACATCGGCCGCACCACCGACCCGGTGCGCATGTATATGCGCGAAATGGGCACCGTCGAACTGCTGACCCGCGAAGGCGAGATCGAAATCGCCAAACGCATCGAGGAAGGCATTCGCGAAGTCATGAGCGCGATCGCCCACTTCCCCGGCACCGTCGACAGCATTCTCGCTGACTACGAGCGCGTGACGAACGAAGGCGGCCGCCTGTCCGACATCCTCAGCGGCTACATCGACCCCGACGACGACGGCGCCGCCGCGCCTCAGGAAGTCGAGCCGCAGACGCCGCAGTCCACCAGCAAGCCGGTGGACGATGACAAGGACGACGAGGACGAAGAAGAGTCCGAGAGCGAAGAAGAAGAAGGCGACGGCGGGCCCGATCCGGAAGTCGCGCGCCTACGCTTCGGCGCGGTCGCCGAACAGCTTGAGAAAGCCAACAAGGCCCTCAAGAAGCATGGCCGCGCCAGCCAGCAGGCTACCGAGGAACTCGAAGCCCTCGCCATCCTGTTCATGCCGATCAAGCTCGTGCCCAAGCAGTACGATGCCCTGGTCGAGCGCGTGCGTGATGCGCTGAGCCAGATCCGCGCCCAGGAACGCGCCATCATGCAGCTGTGCGTGCGTGATGCCCGCATGCCACGCGCCGACTTCCTGCGCCAGTTCCCGAACAACGAGACCAATCTCGACTGGGCCGAGCAACTGGCTGCCGGCAAGAGCAAGTACGCCGAGGCCATCGGCAACCGCAAGGAAGACATCCAGCGCTGCCAGCAGAAGCTGATCGAGCTGGAACAGCAGTGCGAGCTCGCCATCGCCGACATCAAGGACATCAACCGTCGCATGTCCATTGGCGAGGCCAAGGCCCGCCGGGCGAAGAAGGAGATGGTCGAGGCCAACCTGCGCCTGGTGATCTCCATCGCCAAGAAGTACACCAACCGCGGCTTGCAATTCCTCGACCTGATCCAGGAAGGCAACATCGGCCTGATGAAGGCGGTGGACAAGTTCGAATACCGCCGCGGCTACAAGTTCTCGACCTACGCCACCTGGTGGATTCGCCAGGCGATCACTCGCTCCATTGCCGACCAGGCGCGGACCATCCGCATCCCGGTGCACATGATCGAGACGATCAACAAGCTCAATCGCATCTCCCGCCAGATGCTGCAGGAAATGGGCCGCGAGCCCACGCCCGAAGAGCTTGGCGAGCGCATGGAAATGCCCGAAGACAAGATCCGCAAGGTTCTGAAGATCGCCAAGGAGCCGATCTCCATGGAAACGCCGATCGGTGACGACGAAGACTCGCACCTGGGCGATTTCATCGAGGACTCGGCCATGCAGTCGCCGATCGACGTAGCCACCGTGGAAAGCCTCAAGGAAGCCACCCGCGAAGTGCTCTCCGGCCTCACCGCCCGTGAAGCCAAGGTGCTGCGCATGCGCTTCGGCATCGACATGAACACCGACCACACCCTTGAGGAAGTCGGCAAGCAGTTCGATGTCACCCGCGAGCGCATTCGCCAGATAGAAGCCAAGGCGCTGCGCAAGCTGCGCCACCCGACGCGAAGCGAGCACCTGCGCTCCTTCCTCGACGAGTAAATCCAACCCCCGGCATGCCGGGGGTTGTTTTTTTGTCCTACTCACCGTCTTGCGGCCCGCTTCGATTGGCGCAGCCGCCATACCGCCGGTATAATCCGCCGGCCTTCTGGGGGCCTATAGCTCAGTTGGTTAGAGCAGAGGACTCATAAGTGCGCCGTAAGATGGCGCAACAACGTTGTGGTTAATAGCCACCTCCCTGTGACATTGGGAGTAAAACAGCGGCTTACCGGAGGGGGAAACCCCGCAAGGGACAAGAGCATGCCGTGAAAAGGCATCCTGCGGTGGAATCTCACCACCAAGAGAGGAAGTCAGTTAGTGCAGGTCATGGTCAAGGCTGTATTGCTTGAAGCCTAGGTGAAGTGTGGGTAGTTCGCCATCAGGGTGGCACTGAGATTGACGCCACTCCCTTTGTGTGAGGGAAAACGATTATGAGTTTCCCTCAAGTCACCACGAAGGCACTAGCGCTAGTAGCGTGAAAGACAACCGAAAGGGCGACCTAAAACCTGAGCACGTTGTTGTGTTAACTGCGGGATCACCTAAAGGGAGTAATCCCCATGGTGACGGAAGGTTCGTAGTACCTATTTGCAAGGGCCGGTAGCATAACGGTTAATGCAGCGGCCTCATAAGCCGTTGAGTGCGGGTTCGAATCCCGCCCGGCCCACCATCTTTCGAGGTGAGGGGCTGTGCCCGTCATCTATCGCCACCCACCGCATATACGTCCGGCTAATCACCGGAGAAAGGGAAGGAACCTAGGATGTAACGCTTCTAGGACGGTGGGGGTATGCGCGATGCAAAATAAAAGCTTCACCAGAATAGAGGCAATCAGGAAGGCCAACGCCGACCCTACCTATGCGAATGATCGTATCTACCGGCTTATGTTCAAGGAAGACTTGTACATAGCCGCGTACGAGAAGATTAAGAGCAAACCCGGCAACATGACTGCGGGCGCAGATGGTACGACCCTAGATGAGTTCTCGATAAGAACGATTAAGAACATCATCGATAAAATGAAAAACGAAAGTTTCTCATTCAGAGGCGCCAGAAGGGTTCTCATCCCCAAGGCTAATGGCAAAACCCGAGCACTATCGGTCGCGCCACCTACCGACAAGGTTGTACAAGAGGTCATGCGAATGATCCTGGAAGCCATCTTCGAACCCACGTTCAGCAACAACAGTCACGGGTTTAGGTCAGGTAAGAGTTGCCACACAGCTCTGAAGCAGATCCGGAAGAACTGGTCAGGAATAACATGGATAATCGAAGGAGACATTAAAGGCTGCTTCGATAATATTGACCATGAAAAACTGATCGGGGAACTGGCTAAGCGAATCAAGGATGAGCGATTTATTAACCTTGTTAGGAAAGCTCTAAACGCTGGTTACTTCGAGGACGGGGCATTCTTCACCGGCGAAATCGGTACGCCACAGGGGAGCATTATCTCTCCCATACTGGCTAACATCTTCATGCACCAACTCGACCGTAAGGCAGAGGCAATAATTGAAGAAAACGAAATCGGTGAAGACGGCAAAAAAGCCATCAACCCAGTCTACAAGAAGATCCAATCGAGGAGAGCCTACCTCCAAAAGTCTCTAGAAAAGAGGGAGGGGGCAGACAGAGAGGCTACCATCGCCGAAATTAAGGCGCTGGAGAAACAGCTGCTCGATACGCCGTCAAACTTGATCGCGAGCAATGGATTCATCAGGGTTAAGTATGTCCGGTATGCCGACGACTGGGTAATAGGGGTCAACGGGCCAAAGGAACTAGCAGAGAAAATCCGAGCAGAAATCGGTGTATTCCTCTCCACAACGGGTCTTGAACTCAGCCTGGAGAAAACTCACATCCGACATGCAAAGACTGAATCGGCAAAATTCCTAGGAACTACCTTTAGGGTGGGTTCCGCATCACCGAAGATCATGAAAGTCCGTCGAAACGGCACCACATTCAAAAAGAGAGTTGCCGGGTGGACTCCACTAATGTACGCGCCTATAGGCGATATCATTAAGAGACTACACGCCAAGGGGTTTTGCGACCCCGAAGGCAAACCTACAGCGATCAACAAGTGGATATACCTGGACGATACACAAATCGTCGAGCAAGTTGGAGCGGTATGGAGGGGAATCAGTAACTACTACTCCTTCGTGGACGGATTCGCCAAGCTTTCAAGAATCCAGTTCATCCTCCAACACGCAGCAGCCAAGACACTGGCGGCCAAACATCGGTCGTCGCGTAGTAAGGTCTTCTCTAAACACGGTGCAAACCTACGATTTAGGGTCAGAAATGAGGCTGGCGAAGTGGTTAAAACGGTGAGCCTCCCGCTTGTAAAATCATGGAAATCATCGCCAGATAGGTTTAAAACGAACGAAGTTGACATCAACTTCCTCGAACGCAACCTCAGGCTTCGAACGAGGTCTAAACTGGGATCACTATGCGTCATCTGCGGAAGTGGCGACCGTGTGGCCATGCACCACGTGAAACACATAAGGAAGTTGGGTAAGGAGGTAAAAGGGTTCAACCGGGTAATGGCAATCCTAAACAGAAAGCAAATACCGGTATGCCACGAATGCCACCACAAGATACACAGTGGGAAGTACGACGGCATCTCCCTCAACCAATTCGCCCTACCTCATGTGGCAGCGGCCTGATTACATCTGGAGAGCGCAGTGCTTGGAAACCTGCACGCTGCGTTCGGAGGAAGCCTGTTGGTCGCCTAACTCTGTGAGGAGAAGGTTCTGGCAGGCCATCCTACTCCTTTGGTCCACGGTTCGAGTCCGTGTGGGCCCACCACCTTCAAAGCCGCGCACCGCGCGGCTTTTTCGTTTATCCCTTTTATTGATGACGCGATTCGCGGAGACCTTCGTTCCGGCTCTTCGCTTACCAGCCGTGCTGACCGCAGACTAATAACCAGATCGCATATAAACAGCAGGAAAGGTTTCTGGACTCTCTAAGCTGACGTCTCTATCTTGCGCCGCGGGCTCGTTGTTTCGACGCGCCGCAGTTGCCATCCTTAAGGACGTCCATGCTCCCAGAATCGCTGCCGCTGTTGTTCGTCTGCGCCCTGCTGATCTGGCTACTGGTGGCGTTCGTTCGGGAAACCTGGAGCCCGGATATCGTCGTCGCGATCGCCGTGGCCGTCCTGCTGGCGACGCAGCTACTGACGCCGGGCGAAGTGCTAAGCGTGCTATCCAACTCGGCGCCGGTGACGATCGCCTGCATGTTCATCATTTCTGCGGCGCTGGAACGCACCGGCTGCATCGACGCACTGGGCACCTGGCTCGGCGACCTGGTCGGCACCAGTCCCACACGGGTGCTGTTCGGGCTGACCATTACCGCACTGGTGATTTCCGCTTGCCTGAACAATACCCCGGTGGTCGCGATCCTCACGCCGGTCGCGATTTCGCTGGCCAAGCGCGCCGGCACCACGCCGTCGAAGCTGCTCATTCCGTTGTCCTACGCGACCATTCTCGGCGGCACGCTGACCATGATCGGCACGTCCACCAACATCCTCGTCGATGGCGTGGCGCGCAAGGCCGGCCTGGCGCCGTTCGGCATGTTCGAGATCACTGCGGCCGGCCTGATCATGGCAGCTGCCGGCATGGTCTACCTGCTGACGGTCGGCAGGCATCTGCTACCGGAGCGCGACACCCTGTCCAAGCTGCTCGGCCCGCGCCTGGATCGCAACTTCATGACCGAACTGCGCGTGCCGCTCAACTCCCCGGTGATCGGCAAGACCATCGCCGAGGCCAACCTGAACGGCGGCAGCGGCCTGCAGGTGCTGCAAGTGAACCGCGACAGCCAGCTGTTCAGCCGCCCGGAGCACGACTTCGTCCTCAGCGCCGGCGACCTGCTGATGATCCACGGGCAGGTCAAGGATGTGGTGGAGCTGCGCGAGAGCGGCCACCTGACCTTCAACCGTGGCGACGCCTTCGAGACCATCAGCAGTGAAGACGTGATTCTCGCCGAAGCCATTGTCGGCCGCGGGTCGCGCTACAGCCACCGGCCGATGCGCGACCTCGACCTGTCCGCCCGCTATGGCATCAGCGTGCTCGCGGTGCACCGCCAGGACGAGAACATTCAGGGCAACTTCGATGACTTTCAGCTGCAGTTCGGCGACGTCATGCTGGTCGAAGGCACGCCGGCGCAGATCAAGCGTTTCGCCGACAACGGCGAGCTGATCAGCCTCAACGCCGTACAGGAACGCGCGTTCCGCCGTGACAAGGCGCCGATCGCCATCATCGCCACGCTGGCAGTGATGGGGCTCGCCGCCTTCGGCGTGATGCCGATCGAAGGCCTGGCGATCATCGGCGCCGCCACGGTGCTGGCCACGCGCTGTCTCGATGTCGAGGACGCCTACAAGGCCGTGGACTGGAAGATCCTCAGCCTGATCTTCGGCATGCTGGCCATCAGCATCGCCATGGACAAGGTAGGTCTGGTACAGCTGATCGTACAGAACGTGACCACCGTGACGCCCTGGGCCGGGCCGTTGTTCATGCTGTCGTTCATCTACCTGCTGACCTCGCTGCTCACCGAGATGCTGTCCAACAACGCCGTGGCGGTGCTGATCACCCCCATCGCCATCGGCCTGGCGCAGCACCTGGGCGTCGACCCACGCGCCTTCGTGGTGGCGGTGATGTTCGCAGCAAGCGCCAGCTTCGCCACACCGATCGGCTACCAGACCAATACCTTCGTCTACAACGCCGGGGGCTATCGCTTCGCCGACTTTCTCAAGATCGGCATCCCGCTGAACCTGCTGCTCTGGCTGGTCGGAACGCTGGTGATCCCGCTGTTCTGGCCACTCACGCCGATTTGACGGCAAGGCTTGCGCTGGATCATTGACCGGTCAGGTGTTCAGTTTCATGCTCTCGGGCCTTTGCCATGACGAACAAGAAAAAGGAGCGCGCCATGAAACTGGAAACCCTCGCCATCCACGCTGGCTACAGCCCAGACCCCACCACCAGGGCGGTGGCGGTGCCGATCTACCAGACCACCTCCTACGCCTTCGATGACACCCAGCACGGCGCCGACCTGTTCGACCTGAAGGTGCCGGGCAACATCTATACGCGCATCATGAGTCCCACCACCGACGTGCTCGAACAGCGCGTCGCAGCGCTTGAAGGCGGCGTGGCTGCACTGGCCGTAGCCTCGGGCATGGCAGCGATCACCTACGCCATCCAGACCATCGCCGAAGTGGGCGACAACATCGTCTCGGTGGCCAAACTCTATGGCGGCACCTACAACCTGTTTGCCCACACCCTGCCGCGCCAGGGCATCGAGGTGCGTTTCGCCGCCCACGATGACATCGCAGCCCTGGAAGCGCTGATCGACGGTCGCACCAAGGCGGTGTTCTGCGAATCCATCGGCAACCCGGCGGGCAACATCATCGACCTTGCCGCCCTGGCCGAAGCCGCGCACCGCCACGGTGTGCCGCTGATCGTCGACAACACAGTCGCCACGCCGATGCTCTGCCGGCCGTTCGAGCATGGCGCCGACATCGTCGTGCATTCGCTGACCAAGTACATGGGCGGCCACGGCACCAGCATCGGCGGCATCGTCGTCGACTCCGGCAAATTTCCATGGGCACAGCACAAGGAGCGCTTCGCCCTGCTGAACACGCCGGATGTGTCCTACCACGGCGTCACCTACACCGAGGCCTTCGGCCCGGCCGCCTTCATCGGTCGCTGCCGCGTGGTGCCGCTGCGCAACATGGGCGCAGCGATTTCCCCGTTCAACTCGTTTCTGATCCTGCAGGGGCTGGAAACCCTGGCGCTGCGTATGGAGCGCCACTGCGAAAACGCGCTCAAGGTTGCCGAGTTCCTCCAATCCCACCCACAGGTGGCATGGGTCAAGTACGCTGGACTGCCGGATCACCCTGAGCACGAACTGGCCCGCCGCTACATGGGCGGCATGCCGGCGTCGATTCTCTGCTTCGGCATCGAAGGCGGCATGGAGGCCGGCGCGCGCTTTATCGATGCGCTCAAACTGGTGGTGCGCCTGGTCAACATCGGCGACGCCAAGTCCCTGGCCTGCCATCCGGCCAGCACCACGCACCGCCAGCTGAATGCCGACGAACTGGCCCGCGCCGGCGTGTCGCAGGACCTGATCCGGCTGTCGATCGGTATTGAGCACATCGACGACATCCTCGCCGACCTGGCCCAGGCACTGGCCGCATCCAAGTGTTGAGACGACGCGCAGCTTGATATCCGCCAGCGAGGCTCCACATTATCGGCATATCGCCGAGGGAGCCTCGCCATGACCGATTCGCTGATCGTCCCCTGCGCACACTGCGCCAGCCTCAACCGCATCCCATCCGATCGCATACATGACGCGCCACGCTGCGGGCGCTGCAAGTCCGAGGCGCTGCCGGACCAACCCTTCGACCTGCAACAGGAGCAATTCGCCAACCAGATCAAGGGCGACCTGCCGCTACTGGTGGATGTCTGGGCCAGCTGGTGCGGCCCCTGCCGCAGCTTTGCCCCGACCTTCGCACAGGCCGCGCGCCAGCTGCAGGGCCGCTGCCGCCTGGCCAAGCTCGACAGCGAAGCCAACGCGCAACTGTCGACGCAGCTCGGCATCCGCTCCATTCCGAGCCTGATCCTCTTTCGCGAAGGCCGCGAAGTCGCGCGCCAGAGCGGTGCCATGCCACTGCCGCAACTGCTCGCCTGGCTGGCGCAGCAGGGCGTGCGGTGAGGGGGCAACTCTCGCGCGACAGTCATGGCGACGCGGAGTTCCGCAGGCATTTGCGACCTCCTATCAGGATCTGTATCGCAATGTTTGCCTAGCGTTGATAGCACTTGGATAATGCCCGCACTTTTCGAGCGGCACTTCCAATGCAAGCATTACACGGACGTCTGTGCGCTGGCCTCGCCACGAGAGCCGCGCAAGCATGAGCGCAATACGCTTCGACATCGAGCAGTGGCAGGCTTGGGCCCCGGGCCGCGCCTGCCGCACAGACTGGGCGCGCTGGGCGCAGGCCAACGACTGGCTGGAAGATCCTGACGCGCAACCAGACGTTTCCTTTCTTCCGGCCATGCAACGTCGTCGCTTGAGCCGGCTGGCGCGCATGGTCTTCGCCGTCGCGGCGCCCCTGGTCGAAGATCAGCCGCCGATGCCATTGGTCTATGCCTCGCGTCACGGTGAAACCACACGCAATTTCGCCCTGCTCAGCGATCTCGCCGGACAGCAGCCGCTATCGCCCACCCAGTTCAGCCTGTCGGTCCACAATGCGATCATCGGTCTCTGGTCGATCTTTCAAGGCGACGGCAGCGAAATGACGGCCCTCGCCGCCGAAGGTGACGGGCTCGAGCACGCGGTGCTGGAAGCCATGCTTCTGTTGAACGACGGCGCGCCGGCCGTGCTGCTGGTGATTGCCGAAGAAACGCCACCAGACGCCTACCGGCCGTGGATCGATGATGTCCAGACTCCCTACGCGCTGGCGCTGCGACTGACCGCTGGCGACGCCTGGCAGCTGCAGTTGCAGCCGGCCGGCGAGCCCGCCCTGCAGACATCTACGCCACATGCGCTGGAGCTGATTCGGGCGCTGCTCGATGGCCGGACCCGATTCACACATCACTGGAAAACGCGCAGATGGACCTGGCAGCGGACGCGCTGAAGCGGCCCAATGCGCCGTGGCTGTGGCGCCTGTTCGCCACCGGGCTGTCGTTCGCCCTGTTCGGCATCGGCGGACTTTGCCTGCGCGTGCTGGTCTTTCCGCTGCTCGCACTCCTTCCGGGAGATGCCATCACCCAGCGGCGTCGCGCGCGGCAGACCGTCAGCCGGCTGTTCTGGCTGTTCGTGCAGTTCATGTACCGCAGCGGCGTGCTGACCTATGAGGTCGAGGGTGCCGAGCGGCTGGGGCGCCCCGGCCAGCTGATCATCGCCAATCATCCTTCGCTGATCGACGTGGTGGTGCTCATCGCGCTGATCCGCGACGCCAACTGCGTGGTCAAGCAGAGTCTGTGGGACAACCCCTTCACCCGTGGGCCGATCCGCGCCGCGCAGTACATCAGCAACAACGGCAGCGCCGAGATGCTCGACGAAGCGGCCGAAGCCCTGCAGCAGGGCCAGACGCTGATCATCTTTCCCGAGGGCACCCGCACCACGCCCGGCCAGCCCCCGCAGTTCCATCGCGGAGCGGCGGCCATCGCGCTGCGAGGCGCGCGGCTGGTGACGCCGGTGGTGATCAGCGTGACACCGACCACCCTGACCAAGGCCGAACCCTGGTACCGCATCCCCTCGCGGCGCTTTCACTTTCATCTACGCGTGGGCGACGACATCGACCCGCAGGCATTCGCCGCCCTGGGCGCCGCCCCGATCGCTTCGCGCCGCCTCAACGACCATCTGCACCGACACTTCATAAAGGAGCTCGCACTCGATGAGCCAACTGACGCTTGAAATCAAGCAACTGATCATCGACGCCCTGGGTCTGGAAGACCTCGGCCCGGACGACATCGCTGCCGACCAGCCCTTGTTCGGCGAAGGTCTTGGCCTCGACTCGGTGGATGCCCTGGAACTCGGCCTGGCGATTCAGAAGCGCTTCGGTATCAAGATCGACGCCGACGCCAAGGACACCCGCAAGCATTTCGCCAGCGTCGACAGCCTGGCAGCTTTCGTCAGCGCCAGCCGCGCCACCGCCTGAGGAGCATCTGCCGTGAACAGCCGCAACGAGATTTTCCAAACCCTGCGCGACGCCCTGGTGGAACTGTTCGAACTCGAACCCGAGCGCATCACCCTCGAGGCCAACCTCTATCAGGACCTGGAGATCGACAGCATCGACGCCGTCGACCTGATCGACCATATCAAGCGCCAGACCGGCAAGAAGATTGCCGCCGAGGAGTTCAAGGCCGTGCGCACCGTCGGTGACGTGGTGGAGGCGGTCTATCGTCTGACCAGCACGGAGACAGCCTGACCGGCATCGCGCCCGCCCCGCAGCACAACCACGGTTTTTCGGACTCCTGATGCTTCCACGCTCATCCACCATCCCGCCCGGCCTGGCCCGCATGGCCGGCCTCGCCCTGCTGCTCGCCGGGCTGGCCTATCCGTTCGCCGTCTACTTCGGTATCGAGCACCTCTCGCCGCGTGTATTCGCCGCGCTACTCGGGGCGCTCTGGCTTGCCCGCCTGCTGAGCAGCGAGCGCGCCGCCAGCCGCGCGACGGCTGTTGTCGCCCTGCTGTTCTGCCTTGCCCTGGCGTTGCTCGACGACGATGTCCTGCTGCGCTGGTATCCGGTCCTGATCAACGCCGCCATGCTCGCGCTGTTCGCCGGTAGCCTGTTCGTCGGCATGCCGGTGATCGAGCGTCTGGCCCGGCTACAGGAGCCGGATCTGGCGGAAGCTGGCGTGCGCTATACGCTGCAGGTGACCAAAGTCTGGGTGGGCTTCTTCGTCATCAACGGCACCATAGCCGCCGCCCTGACGCTCTGGGCGCCGCTGGCCTGGTGGACGCTGTACAACGGGCTGATCGCCTATCTGTTGATGGGCCTGCTGTTCGCCGGCGAGTGGCTGGTACGTCAGCGGGTCAGAGGTCGCACATGAGCTGGATCGGCCTGTGTGAACTGCTGATTTCAGGCGAATCGCGGCGGGTAACCGATGCCCCCGCACTGTCGCTCGGCCAGGTGCAACTGCAGGCGCTGCAGCTGGCCGGTGAGCTGCATCGACGCAATGTGTGCAGCCTGGCCGTGCACCTGGAGGATGCCGCGCAGCTGGCGATCGCCCTGCTCGGTGCCTGGCGCGCCGGCGCGCGTGTGCTGCTGCCGGCGGACCTGCAGCCGGCGAACCGCGAGCGCCTGGACGCCCAGACCGAGCTGTGGCTGACCGATCAGCCTGGTGATCACAGCCTGATGGATTTGCTGGGCGAACCCTTGAGTGCCGCCGAACTCGATCCGCAGCTGCTCGGCCTGACGCTCTGCACCTCGGGCTCCAGCGGCCAGCCCAAACTGATCGACAAGCGTCTGGCGCAGCTCGCCCGTGAGATCGAGACGCTGGAAGCGCTGTGGGGCGCCGACCTCGGAGCTGCCAGCGTGATCGGCAGCGTCGCCACGCAACACATCTATGGCCTGCTGTTCCGTGTGCTCTGGCCGCTGTGCGCCGGCCGCCCGATGCTGCGCCGCCCCCTGCCGTTCGCCGAGGACATGCAGCGGGCCAGCCGTGAACAACCGGCGTTCTGCTGGGTGGCCAGTCCCGCCCTGCTCAAGCGCATGGGCGACAACCTCGACTGGCCGGCGCTGCGCCAGGTGCGTCGGGTGTTCTCCTCTGGCGGGCCACTGCCGGCCGAGGCCGCACAACTGCTGCGGGAGCGCCTCGGCCAGTGGCCAACGGAGATCTATGGCAGCTCCGAAACCGGCGGCATCGCCTGGCGCCAGGGCGGCGAACTGTGGCAGCCGCTACCGGGCGTCGAGCTCGGCCAGGACGAACAGGGCGCGCTGCGCGTGGCCTCGCCCTGGGTCGCCGGCGGGCACGTCGAACAGACCGCCGATGGTGCCGAGTTGCATGCCGATGGCCGCTTCGCCCTGCGTGGCCGGCTGGATCGCATCGTCAAGCTGGAAGAGAAGCGGATCTCGCTACCGATGCTGGAAAGCGCCCTGGCCGAGCACGCCTACGTCAGCGAGGCCCGCCTGGGCGTCATCCAGGACCAGCGAGCCTATCTCGGCGCGTTGGTGGCGCTGAGCGAGGCTGGCATATTCGCCCTGCGCAACCAGGGCCGGCGCGCCGTCACCCAGACTCTGCGCCAGCATCTGAACGACTACTGCGAAGCATTGGCCCTGCCGCGGCGCTGGCGACTGCTGCATCAGCTACCAGGCAATGCCCAGGGCAAACTGCCTCAGGCCGAACTCGACGCTCTGCTGCTGGCGCCGCGCCCGCGCGAACCGGAGCGTCTGCAGCAGCAGTGGCAGGACGATCACTGGCAGATCGAGCTGCGCGTGCCGCTGGACCTGGCGCACTTCAGCGGCCATTTCCCGCGTACGCCGGTCCTGCCTGGCGTCGTTCAGATCGAGTGGGCGATGAACCTCGCGCGCGAACTGATCGACGACCTGCCGCCACGTTTCGGTGGCATGGAAGTGCTCAAGTTCCAGCAGCTCGCTCGCCCGGGCGATCACCTGGAGCTGAGCCTGCGTTTCGATCATGCCCGCGGCAAGCTGTACTTCGCCTATCACAACGCCGGCAAGCCCTGCTCGTCCGGCCGCATCCTGCTGGGAGCTCGCCCATGACCACGCCGAATCCCTTGCCGCCCGTCGAGGAGCAGCCGATCGCCAGCGTGGCGCCCGCTCTGCCCAACGAAGAGGATTGGTTCAAGCCCTGCGCGCTGATCCCGGTTTACAACCACGAGCGCAGCCTGCCGGCAGTGGTCGGCGCGCTGCGGGCGGCGGACCTGCCCTGCGTGCTGGTGGATGACGGTTCCTCCCCTGCCGCGGCAACGGTCATCGACCGACTGGCGGAGCAAGACGGCGTCTTCCTGCTCCGCCATCCGCGCAATCAGGGCAAGGGCGGTGCGGTAATCAGCGGCCTGCGCGAGGCGCGGCGACTGGGCTTCAGCCATGCGCTGCAGGTCGACGCCGACGGCCAGCACGACCTGTCCGGTGTCGAGCTGTTCCTCGACCGCGCCAGCCAGGCGCCGGACGCGGTGATCTGCGGCTATCCGCGATACGACGCCAGCGTGCCCAAGGGGCGCCTGTATGCCCGCTACCTGACCCATGTCTGGGTCTGGATCAACACCCTGTCGCTGGCGATCCGCGACTCCATGTGCGGCTTCCGTGTCTACCCGCTGGAGCCGACTTTGGCATTGCTCGACCGCGTGCGCCTGGGCCGGCGCATGGATTTCGACACCGAGATCCTGGTGCGCCTGCACTGGCAGCAGCAGCCGATGGTCTGGCTGCCGACGCGGGTGCATTACCCGGCCGATGGCGTCTCGCACTTCCGCCTCTGGCTGGACAATGCACTGATCTCCGCCATGCATGCCCGGCTGTTCTGCGGCATGCTGCTGCGCGCGCCAAAACTGCTCGCCCGGCGCCTGCAGCGATGAGCGAAGCCCCAATGCCCTCGCACTGGGCGGCGCAGCGCGAGCGCGGCAGTTTCGCGCTGATGCGCCTGACCGCCTGGGCGGTACGGGTACTTGGTCGGCGCACCATGGCGCCGCTGCTGTATCTGATCGTGCTGTATTTCTATCTGTTCGGCCGCAGCGCCCGTGACAGCGCGCGCCAGTATCAGGGCTACCTGGCGCGCTGGAGCGGTCGCGCCGAACTGCAGCCGAGCACGCGCTCGGTCTATCGCCAGTTCATGAGTTTCGCCGAAGCGCTGCTGGACAAGCTGGATGTCTGGAGCGGGCGCGTCGGGCGAGAACGCCTGGTGATACACGACCCGGCCAACCTGCACGACAGCCTCGCCGGCGCGCGCGGTCAGCTGCTGGTCGGCTCGCATCTGGGCAATCTGGAGATCTGCCGGGCGCTGGCGGAGATCGGCGGCGAAGTGCGGATGAACGTGCTGGTGCACACCCGTCACGCCGAGCAGTTCAATCGCCTGCTGGACCAGTCCGGCGCCGACAACCTGCGGCTGATCCAGGTCAGCGAACTGGACCCGGCGACCATGCTGCAGCTGTCCCAGCGTCTGGAGCGCGGCGAGTGGCTGGCCATCGCCGGTGATCGGGTGCCGCTGCACGGTGGGCGCACCGCCGTGGCGGACTTCCTCGGTCAGCCGGCAGCCTTTCCCCAGGGGCCCTGGCTGCTCGCCGGCCTGCTGGAATGCCCGGTGAATCTGCTGTTCTGTCTCAAGCAGGACGAGCGCTTCCATGTGCATCTCGAGCCCTTCGCCGAACGCATCCGCTGGCGCCGCGCCGAGCGCGACGCGGTGATCGCGCAGGCAGTGCAGCGCTACGCCGACCGCCTCGCCGCGCGTTGCCTGGAGGCGCCGCTGCAATGGTTCAACTTCTATCCCTTCTGGAACACACAGGACCCGCGTCGTGACTGAGCCCGTGATCTTTGGCGAACACCTTCTGCGCATCGAGGACGTGCTGGCCGTGGCGCAGCGCCGTGCGCCGGCACGGCTGCAGGCGGACGAGACCTTTCGCAGCCGCATCACCCGCGGCGCGCAGTTTCTCGACACCCTGCTGGACCGCGAGGGCGTGATCTACGGCGTTACCACCGGCTATGGCGATTCCTGCGTGGTGGCGGTGCCGCTGCATCAGGTCGAGGCGTTGCCGCAGCACCTGTTCACCTTTCATGGCTGCGGGCTCGGCAAGTTGCTGGACGCCGAAGCCACCCGCGCCGTGCTCGCCGCGCGCCTGCGTTCGCTTACCCATGGCATGTCCGGTGTACGCATCGAGCTGCTGGAACGCATGCAGACATTTCTCGAACACGATGTGCTGCCGCTGATTCCTGAGGAAGGCTCGGTCGGCGCCAGCGGCGACCTGACCCCACTGTCCTATGTCGCCGCCGCCCTCGCCGGCGAGCGCGAGGTGCTGTATCGCGGCGAGCGCCGCAGCGCCGCCGAAGTGCATCGCCAGCTCGGCTGGACACCCTTGACCCTGCGTCCCAAGGAGGCGCTGGCATTGATGAACGGCACCGCGGTGATGACCGGCCTCGCCTGCCTGGCCTACGCCCGCGCCGACTACCTGCTGCAGCTGGCGACCCGCATCACCGCACTGAACGTGATCGCCCTGCAGGGCAACCCCGAGCACTTCGACGAGCGCCTGTTCGCCGCCAAGCCGCATCCTGGACAGGCTCAGGTCGCCGCCTGGATTCGTCAGGACCTGGCCATCGATGCGCCCGCGGCGCCGCTGCATCGATTGCAGGACCGCTACTCCATCCGCTGCGCGCCCCATGTGCTCGGTGTGCTGGCCGACAGCCTGGGCCTGCTGCGCCAGTTCATCGAGACCGAACTGAACAGCGCCAACGACAACCCGATCATCGATGCCGACAACGAGCGCGTGCTGCACGGCGGGCATTTCTACGGCGGGCATATCGCCTTCGCCATGGACAGCCTGAAGAACCTGGTGGCCAACGTCGCCGATCTGCTCGACCGCCAGCTCGCCCTGCTGGTCGACACGCGCTACAACCACGGCCTGCCGAGCAACCTCTCCGGCGCGCCGGCCGCCACGGCGATGATCAACCACGGCTTCAAGGCGGTGCAGATCGGCGCCAGCGCCTGGACCGCCGAAGCGCTGAAGAACAGCATGCCGGCCAGCGTCTTCTCGCGCTCCACCGAATGCCACAACCAGGACAAGGTGAGCATGGGCACCATCGCCGCCCGCGACGCGCTGCGCAGCCTGGAGCTGAGCGAGCAGGTCGCCGCGGCCACGCTGCTCGCCGCCCAGCAGGGCGTCTGGCTGCGCCAGCGCCTGGAAGACGCGCGCCCGCTGCCCGCGCCACTGGCGGCCATGCACAGCGAGCTGGCGGCGACCTTCCCCCCGCTGATCGAAGACCGGGCACTGGAAGGCGAACTGCGCCTGTGCCTCGAACAGATCCGCAACCGCCACTGGAGGCTTTATGCGTAAGGACGGCGTACTGCAGGCCGAGGTCGAGATGCTCGTGCCGTTCTTCGATGTCGACTCCATGGACGTTGTCTGGCACGGCCACTACGTCAAGTACTTCGAGGTCGCCCGCTGTGCGCTGCTCGAGCGTATCGGCCACAACTACCAGCAGATGCGCGACGCCGGCTATGCCTGGCCGATCATCGACGTGCAGCTGCGCTACATGCGCGGCGCGCGCTTCAACCAGCGCATCGTGGTGCGCGCCGACCTGGTGGAGTGGGAGAACCGCCTGAAGATCAACTACCTGATCCGCGATGCCGAAACCGGCGAGCGCATGACCCGCGGCAGCACCGTGCAGGTCGCCGTGGAGATCGCCAGCCGCGAGATGCTGCTGGCCTCGCCACGAGTGTTCGTCGACGCGGTGGAGCGCGCACTGGCATGACGCCGCTCTTCAAGAAATGGCTGGCCGCCGCCGTCCTGCTGCTGGTCACCACCATCGCCATGGCGCAACCCTTCGACCTGCCACAGCTCGCCGGACAACTGAGCGGGCCGGCCGTGGTACGTGGCGACTTCATTCAGGAAAAGCACCTGAGAGCCTTGCCGCAGCCGCTGACCAGTCACGGCCAGTTCACCCTGTCCCGCGACCACGGCCTGCTCTGGCTGCTGCAACAGCCGATCCGCCAGGACTATCGCATTACGCCTCAGGGGATCGCGCGGCGCGGCGAACAGGGCTGGCAGGCGGTCGACCCGCAGGGCGGTTCGGCCCGACAGAACCAGCTGTTCCTCGCCGTGCTGAGCGGCGACACCCAGGCGTTGCAGCGCGACTTCGACCTGCAGCTGAAAGGCGACCCCGACGCGTGGCGGTTGCAACTGACGCCACGCGGCGCGCTGCTCAAGCAGATCTTCGCCGACATCGAGATCCAGGGCGGTGAGACGGTGACTCGAATCGAGCTGCACGAAACCCAGGGTGATCGCACGCTGATCCGTCTGCTCGACAGCCAGACCGACGTCGCCCTCACGGCCAGCGAGCAACGCGATCTTGCCGACTGAGCGCCTGCAGCCCCGCCGCTGGCCGGCCGCGCTGTTCTGCCTGGCGCTGCTCGGCCTGCTGGCGCTGAATGCCTGGCAATGGCGCGACGGCCCGCCGCTGAGCGCCAATCTGCTGCAATTGCTGCCCAGCGGCAGCCACGACGCGCTCGAACAGCTGGCAACCGAACGCATGCAGGAGCCGCTCAAGCGCGACCTGATGCTGCTGATCCGGCATGACGACGAGCGTGAAACCTGGCGCCTGACTGAAAGCCTGGCAGCCGAACTGCGTGGAAGCGGCCTGTTCGCCCAGGTGCGCGAGCGGGTACAGCCCGACCTGCCGGCAGTCGCGCGCCAGCTGCGCGAGCAGTCCCTCGGATTGCTTGGCGATACCGAGCGCCGGCAGCTCATCGAACATCCCGCTCGGTTCGTCCAGCAGCGCATCGAGCGCCTCTACGACCCCTTCGCCGCCAGCCCGCTGCCGCTCGAACAGGACTGGTTCGGCATCGCCGGCCTGGCCCTGCAACGGTTGCCGCAGCTGGGCAACGTTGGCGCCGAGAGCGACGGCAGCCTGGTCGCCGAATATGCCGGTCAGCGCTGGCGGGTGATACACGCGCGTGCGCAAGGCGATGCCTTCGACGAGGGTTCGCCGCAGCAGGTGGTAACCCTCGTCGAACGGGCTCGTGACGACATCGAAGCGGCGGGGGGCGAGCTGCTGAGTGCCGGCGGCGTGCTGCATGCTGCCCATGGCCAGCGCTCGGCCCGCACAGAGGCGAGCCTGATCGGCAGCCTGTCGCTGGGTGCCACCCTGCTGCTATTGCTCTGGCTATTCCGCACGCCGCGCATCCTGCTCGCCGCCTTGCCGGTGCTGGTCGGCGCGCTGTCGGGGGCGGCCGCCTGCGTCGCGCTGTTCGGCCAGATGCACGTACTGACCCTGGTGCTCGGCGCCAGCCTGATCGGCGTCAGCCTGGATTTCCCGCTGCACTACCTGTCCAAGAGCTGGACGCTACAACCCTGGCACGGCCGGCGCGCGCTTGGTCTGATCCTGCCGGGACTGGCGCTGGCCCTGCTAACCAACCTGATCGGTTATCTCGCGCTGGCCTTCACGCCCTTCCCGGCGCTGACCCAGGTGGCAGTGTTTTCTGCAGCCGGCTTGCTCGGCGCCTTTCTCTGCACCACCGGCCTGCTGCCGCTGCTGTTCAATGGTCGCCTGCAGCCCTGGCCACGCCCATTGGGTTGGGCGCAGCGCTGGCTGCAGGTGCGCCAGGCCCTGCTTGCACGCATCGGCTCGCCCTGGCTGCTGGCCGTGCTCGGACTGTTCTGCCTGGGCGGCGTGCTGCAGCTGTCATTCGAGGACGACCTGCGCCAGTGGGTCAGCCGCGCGCCGGTACTGCAGCAGCAAGCCGAGCGTATCGGTACGATCAGCGGCTTCCAGCCCACCAGCCAGTACCTCCTCGTGCGCGCCGCCGATGCCGACGCGCTGCTCGAACGCCAGGCCGAGCTCAGCCGCCGCCTGTCCGGCCTGCAGGCCGAGCAACGCCTGGGCGGGCACCTTGCCCTGAGCCAGCTGGTTGCACCGACTGCCGAACAGGACCGCCTGCGCGCCGCCCTGCCGCAACTGCTCCCAGCCAGCCAGCCGCTCGCCGCCCTCGGTGCCGCGACGAACAACCTGCAGGCCGAGCTCGAGCGCCTGCAGGCACAGCCACCGGTGACCATCGAGGCGGCGCTGACAGGCCCGTTGGGCGAGCCCTGGCGTGCGCTCTGGCTCGGCGCGCAGAACGACGGCGTCGCTGGGCTGATCAGCCTGCAGGGCTTGCGCGACGGAGTCGCTCTGGAACACATCGCTGAAGACGTGCCCGGCACGACACTGGTCGATCAGCCGGCCCGCCTCAACCAGCTGTTTGCCGCGACCAAGCTTCAGGCCGGCGAACTCAAGCTGCTCGCCAGCCTGCTGATCTTTGCCCTGCTCTGCTTTCCCTTCGGCCCGGGCGGCGCCCTGCGTTGCCTGGCCGTGCCCCTGCTGGCCGCCCTGGCGAGCCTGGCCAGTCTCGGCTGGCTCGGTCAGCCGCTGACGCTGTTTGGCCTGTTCGGCCTGCTGCTGGTCACGGCGATCGGCGTGGATTACGCCATTCTGATGCGCGAGCAGATTGGCGGCGCCGCGGTCAGCCTGGTCGGCACCCTGTTGGCGGCCACCACCACCTGGCTGTCGTTCGGCCTGCTGGCGGTGTCCAGCACGCCGGCGGTGAGCAACTTCGGCCTCACCGTCAGCCTCGGCCTGGTATTCAGTTTTTTCCTGGCCCCCTGGGCCATCCATCAGCAAGACACACCACCACAGGCAGGGAGGCCGTATGGCGCCGCTTGAGACGCAACACCGTGAAGTCGTGATCATCGGAGCCGGCCCGTCCGGCGCAATCGCTGGCGCGCTGCTCAAGCGCAAGGGCCACGACGTGCTGATCGTCGAACGCCAGCGCTTCCCGCGCTTCTCCATCGGCGAGAGCCTGCTGTCGCACTGCCTGGACTTCATCGAGGAAGCCGGGATGCTCGAGGCGGTGCGCGCGGCGGGGTTCCAGACCAAGCACGGCGCGGCCTTCGGCTGGGGCGAGCGCTACACGGAATTCGATTTCCGCGACAAGTTCACCGCTGGCCATGGCAGCACCTACCAGGTCCAGCGCGCCGACTTCGACAAGCTGCTGGCGGACCAGGCCGAGTTGCAGGGTGTGGAAATCCGCTACGAGGAAGAAGTCACCGCGGTGGATTTCACCGGCGCGCAGCCCTGGCTGCAGATTCGTCGGGCCGATGGCAGCGAGTACCGCGTCGATGCCGCCTTCGTGCTCGATGCCAGCGGCTATGGCCGGGTACTGCCGCAGCTGCTGGATCTGGAAGCGCCGTCGGGCTTCCCGGTGCGCCGGGCGATCTTCACCCATATCGAGGACCGTATCGACGATCCACGCTTCGACCGCGAGAAGATCCTTATCACCACCCATCCCGAGCTGCGGGACGTCTGGTACTGGACCATCCCGTTCAGCAACGGCCGCTGTTCGCTGGGTGTGGTCGCCAGTGCCGAGCGCTACGAAGGCCGGCCGGTGAACCTCGATGCCTGCCTGCGCGAATTTGTCCAGGAGGCACCGAACCTCAGGCGCATTCTCGCGAATGCCGAATGGGACACCCCGGCGCGCCTGATCGGCGGCTACTCGGCCAACGTCAAGAGCCTGCACGGTCCGGGCTTCGCCCTGCTGGGCAACGCCGCCGAGTTCCTCGACCCGGTGTTTTCTTCCGGCGTGACCATCGCCATGCGCTCGGCACACATGGCCGCCGCCGTGCTGCATCGCCAGCTGAGCGGCGAACCGGTGGATTGGGAACGCGAGTTCGCCGCGCCGCTCAAGCGCGGCGTCGATACCTTCCGGACCTACGTGGAGGGTTGGTACGATTGCAGCTTCCAGGACGTGATCTACTACGAACACGCCCAGCCGGAGATCCGCCGGATGATCAGCTCGATCCTCGCAGGCTATGCCTGGGACGAAAAGAACCCCTATGTCGCCGAACCCAAACGCCGCTTGCGCGTCCTGGCCGAACTCTGCTCGGCCGGTGCCGACGCGTGAGCGCGCGGCGATGAGGCGACTCCTGCTGGGCCTGTGTCTGGTCTTGCTGGCCGGTTGCGCCGCGCGCCTGCCGCTGCCTGCCGGCACACCCGAATTGCAGGTACCGCTGCAGCTGCATGTGCAACGCCAGGGCAGCGAGCCGGCCGACTGGTTGCTGGTGATCCAGCGCGAAGGGGCGTCGCTGCGCTGGTCGCTGCTCGACCCGCTGGGCATTCCACTGGCGCGGCAGCAGTTGCGCGACGGCGCCTGGCAGGCTGATGGGCTGCTTCGACCCAATCCGGAGGCGCGCGAGCTGTTCGCCGTCCTGCTGTTCGCCCTGACCGAGCGCGACCAGCTGGCCGCGCTGTATGGCGCCGCAGCCGAACAGCCAGGTGCTGGCGAGCGCCGGCTGCGCCAGGGTGACGACCTGCGCTGGCAGGTTCGCTATCGCGCGGCACAGCGCTTCGAACTCGACGTGGCGCCAGGGCTGACCTATCGTGTCGCCCCCCTGCCCGACTCGACCGGAAGCCAACGATGACCGCCTACCTCGACGCCCTTGGCGTGATCTGCGCGCTCGGCAGTGGCAAGGCCGAGGTGGCCCGACGGCTGTTCGCCGGCGACACCTCCGGCATGCAGCCCCATACGCAGCCGGTGGCCGGTCGACGCTTACCGGTGGGCGCGGTCCGCTCAGCGTTGCCAGCAATGCCTGATGACGATCCGCGCCATGCCACCCGCAACAACCAACTGCTGCTGGCCGCTGCACTGGAGATCGAACGCGATATACGCCAGGCCATCGCCCGCCACGGCCGGCATCGCATCGGTGTGGTCCTGGGCACCAGCACCACCGGCATCCAGGAAGCCGGAGAAGGCATCGCCGGCTTGCTGCACAATGGCAGCTTTCCGCCGGGCTACCATTATGGGCATCAGGAACTGGCGGCGCCGGCGAGCTTTCTCGGCCAATGGCTGCAACTGGGCGGCCCCTGCTATGCCATCTCCACCGCCTGCACCTCCAGTGCACGCGCCCTGCTCAGCGCCAAACGCCTGCTCGACGCCGGCATTTGCGATGCAGTGCTGTGCGGCGGTGTCGACAGCCTGAGCGACCTGACCCTGCAAGGCTTCACCGCGCTGGAAGCCACCAGCGAGTCGCTGTGCAATCCCTTCTCGCGCAACCGCAACGGCATCAACATCGGCGAGGCGGCGGCGCTGTTTCTGATGACCCGCGAGCCCGCTGATGGCGCCATCGCCCTGCTTGGCGGCGGCGCCAGTTCCGACGCCTACCATATCTCCGCCCCCGAACCGGAAGGCCGCGGCGCGCTTGCCGCCATGCGCCAGGCGCTGGCCACTGCCGGCTGCACACCGGAAGAGGTCGATTACCTCAACCTGCACGGCACAGCCACCGCGCACAACGACGCCATGGAAAGCCAGGCCGTTTCCACGCTGTTTCCTCAGGGTGTCGCCTGTTCTTCGAGCAAGCCGTTGACCGGCCATACCCTCGGCGCCGCTGGCGCGCTGGAGGCGGCGTTCTGCTGGCTTGCGCTATCGCGCTTCAACGCCGACCAGCAGTTGCCACCGCATCGCTGGGACGGCCAGCCGGATCCGGAGCTGCCACCGCTGCGCCTGGTGACCGCCGAACTGCGAATGGGTAGAACCTCGCCGCGCCGAATGATGAGCAACTCCTTCGCCTTCGGTGGCAACAATATCAGCCTGATCCTGGGAGACGCGCCGTGATCGACTGGCCCCTCGCCGAACTGCTACCCCACGCTGGCGACATGATCCTGCTCGACGCTGTCGAGCGCTTCGATGAAGACAGCGTGGAGACACACCTGCAGGTACGCGCCGACGGCCTGCTCAGCGCCGCCGACGGCAGTCTGCCTGCCTGGGTCGGCGTCGAGATCATGGCGCAAAGCGTCGCGGCCTTCGCCGGCTGCCATGCGCGTCAGGCCGGTCAGCCGGTGGAGCTGGGCTTCCTGCTCGGCACCCGTAGCTACCAGTGCAATGTCGAAACCTTCCCGGTCGGCGCCCGGCTGCGCGTCCGTGCCACTCGTTCGCTGCAGGACGACAACGGCATGGGCGTGTTCGAATGTCATCTCGACGGCCACGGTATCCATGCCGAGGCCCGTCTGAACGTGTTCCGCCCGCCCGAAGTGGCGAGTTACCTACAAGAGTCTGCCCCATGAGTGAAACCGTCCTCGTCACCGGCTCCAGCCGAGGCATTGGCCGCGCCATCGCGCTGCGCCTGGCCCGCGCCGGCCATGACATCGTGCTGCACTGCCGCTCGCGCCGCGACCAGGCCGAAGCGGTCCAGGCCGAGATACAGACGATGGGTCGCAGCGCGCGCATCCTGCAGTTCGACATCGCCGACCGCGCCGCCTGCCGACGTGAGCTGGAAGCCGATATCGAAGCGCACGGCGCGTACTATGGCGTGGTCTGCAACGCTGGCCTGACCCGCGACGGCGCCTTCCCGGCCCTGAGCGACGACGATTGGGACCAGGTACTGCGTACCAACCTGGACGGTTTCTACAATGTGCTGCAGCCGCTGACCATGCCGATGATTCGCCGCCGCCAGCCGGGGCGCATCGTCTGCATCACCTCGGTATCCGGCCTGATCGGCAACCGCGGCCAGGTCAACTACAGCGCGTCCAAGGCTGGCGTCATCGGTGCGGCGAAGGCGTTGGCGGTGGAGCTGGGCAAGCGCAGGATCACCGTCAACTGCGTTGCCCCCGGACTGATCGATACCGAGATGCTCGATGCCGAACTGCCCATCGAAGAAATGCTGAAGATGGTTCCGGCACAGCGCATGGGCACCCCGGAAGAGGTCGCCGGTGCGGTGAATTTCCTGATGTCCGCCGAGGCGGCGTATATCACCCGGCAGGTGATCGCCGTCAACGGAGGGCTGTGCTGATGAACGGCAGACGCGTGGTGGTCACCGGCATGGCCGGCATCACCTCCCTGGGCAGCGACTGGACAAGCATCGAAGCCAATTTCAGTGCCAACCGCAGCGGCATCCGCCGCATGGCCGAGTGGGACCGCTTCACGGAGCTCAACACCCGCCTGGCCGGCCCGGTGGACGACTTCAGCGTGCCGCCGCACTGGACACGCAAGCAGCTGCGCAGCATGGGCCGCGTGTCACGACTGTCGGTGCTGGCCGCCGAACGCGCGCTCGCCGACGCCGGTCTTTTGGAAGACGCGTCGATCCGGGACGGCCGCATGGGTGTCGCCTGCGGTTCGTCCACCGGCAGCACCGAGGAGATCAAGGCGTTCGGCAACATGCTACTGAACTCGGTGGCCGACGGGCTGAACGCCAACTCCTACATTCGCATGATGCCGCACACCACCGCGGCCAATATCAGCATCTTCTTCGGCCTCACCGGGCGGGTTATCCCCACCTCCAGCGCCTGCACCAGCGGCAGCCAGGGCATCGGTTACGCCTATGAGGCGATCAAGTTCGGCCGTCTGCCACTGATGCTGGCCGGCGGCGCCGAGGAGCTCTGCGCCACCGAGGCCATGGTCTTCGATGCGCTCTATGCCACCAGCCTGAAGAACGACGCACCGCATACTTCGCCGCGCCCCTACGACAGCGGCCGTGATGGCCTGGTGATTGGCGAAGGCGCCGGCATGCTGGTGCTCGAGGAACTGGAGCACGCACTGGCCCGCGGCGCGACGATTCACGCCGAGCTGGTCGGCTTCGGCAGCAACGCCGATGGCCAACATGCCACCAAGCCGGAACAGCTGACCATGCGCCGCGCCATGGAACTGGCCCTGGAAGATGCCGGGCTCGCACCGGCGGCCATCGGCTACGTGAATGGCCACGGCACTGCGACCGAACAGGGCGACATCGCCGAAACCCAGGCGACCCAGGCGCTGTTCGGCAGCGGCATGCCGATCAGCTCGCAGAAGTCCTTTCTCGGTCACACCCTGGGTGCGTGTGGCGCTCTGGAATCCTGGTTCAGCATCGAGATGATGAACCGCGACCGCTATATCCACACGCTCAACCTGGACAAGGTCGACCCGCGCTGCGGCGATCTCGACTACCTGCGGGGTGCTCCGCGCACCATGCAGCACGAGTACGTGATGAATAACAATTTCGCCTTTGGCGGGATCAACACCTCGCTGATCTTCCGTCGCTGGGCCTGAGTTTCCCCCACAACCGCAAGGAAAACGCCGATGAAAACAACCGCATGGATAGGCACAGCGCTGACGCTTCTGGTGCTGCCCGGCATCAGCCAGGCCCGTGACACCACTCACTACCTGCCCTTCGATGCAGTGGTTGCCGAAGCGACCCAGGCCGGTCGACTGGATGGCAGCGTCAAGTTCTACCTGGCCGGCAAGACGCCGGGTAATGCCACGGTCGTGCGCAGCGGCGTTACCACCAGCAAGAAGACCAATGCGTTCAACAAGACCGACGAAGGCGCCTGCAGCTGGGCGCTGCAATCGGCGCTGATCGCCATGCAGCAGGCCGCCAAGGCCGCCGGTGCCAATGCGGTGGTGAACATCGCCAGCAACTACAAGCATGTCGAATACAAGGACAGTCAGAAGTACGAGTGCCACGCTGGCGCCATCATGGCCGGCGTTGCCCTCAAGGGCGATCTGGCCAACGTCAAGTAAGCATCCCTGCCGATGCGCTGGCCAAGGCATCGGCTCTACCGCGACCGACCGTCTGCTGGAACGTTTGCCGTTGCCGTCGAGTCCACTGAACATCAGTGACCTCCACAGGAGCGCCTCATGTTCGGCAAGTCTTCGCACACCTTCGAAATCAACTACATCTACCAGAACGACCCACGCGCAGAGACCTATGACGCCGACGTCGACAGCCTGTCCCAGGGCGAGGCGGCGCGGCACCTCATCCAGCTGCACAATGCCGATGCCGAGAACAGCCTGGTGATGCCGAAGGCCGATGCCGACGAGGCGCAGCTGCTGGAGCAGGCCGAAGTCATGGGCATCACCGACATCCGCGTGACCCGCGTGCACAAGCACGAGAAGGGCGATACACCCGGCCACTACAAGCAGCCCTGAGCGAACGCCCTAGCGCTGCGCAGAGGCCTCGCGCGTTACCAGCTCCATGAAGGCCTGCGCCAACGGCGACTGCTCCTGCCGGCGTTTGACCAGCCAGACGGCGGTGGTCGCATCCTTGTCCTGCAGGGTGAGAAAGCGCACGCCGTCGATGCGGATGCGCTGGAACGACGCCGGCAACACCGATACTCCCAACCCGGCGGCGACCAGGCCGATGATGGTCAGCGCCTCGTTCGCCTCCTGGGCAATGCGCGGATTGAAGCCCGCACGGCGCGCCAGGCTGAGCAACTGGTCGTACAGTCCCGTACCGTAGCTGCGCGGGAAGAACACGAAGGGCTCCTCGGCCAGATCAGCCAGCGTCAGCCCCTCGTCCCCGGCATCCGCCAGCCGGTGTCCCGCATGCATCAGCGCCACCAGCGGCTCACTGAACAGCTCGACGGTCTGCAGGCCCGCCGGCAACGCGAACGGGCGAATCATGCCCACTTGCAGCGTCTCGTCCTGGACGGCATCGACCACCTGCTTGCTGGTCATCTCCTGCAAATCCAGATGCACCGCAGGAAAGGTGCGGCGAAAGGCCAGAATCGCCCGCGGCAGAATCGAGGTGAACGGCGCCGATGAGGTGAACCCCACCTTGAGCTCGCCGATCTCGCCCTGTTCGGCACGCCTGGCCACGTCTACCGACTTGTCGACCTGCGCGAGCGTGCGCCGCGTTTCCTCGAGAAACAGCCGTCCCGCGTCGGTCAGCGCCACGCGCCGGTTGGTCCGATCGAACAGCCTTACGCCGAGTTCCTGTTCCAGCGCCTGGATCTGCTGGCTCAACGGCGGCTGTGAAATGCGCAGCTGTTCGGCGGCGCGACCGAAGTGCAGTTCCTCGGCGACCGCCACGAAGTAGCGAAGATGACGCAGCTCCATGAGGATTCCTTATGAGTCGCAAAACATATCATTCAGGTCGAATAATATATTGGATAGCTTAAACAAAGCTTCCTATCATTTCGTCCATAAACCCAAACAACAGCAATCGCGCCCGTCGATCGAAAAAGCGATCACAGGCGTAACGGGCCGCTTTTGGCCGGAAAAAACGAATCGGACAGAGGTCTTCATCGTGAGCAGTACGCACGACGCCAGCGACGCGTCAGCAGAGATACCGGCGCCTGGCGCGCCCATCAGCCATACAGAGAAAGGCACCCCGCGCTTCGCGCGCACCGCCCTGGCGCTGTTCGCCGGCGGCTTCGCCACCTTCGCCCTGCTCTACTGCGTGCAGCCGATGATGCCCATGCTGTCGCAGGCATTCGGCATCAACGCAGCGCAGAGCAGCCTGATCCTTTCGCTCTCGACGCTGACCCTGGCCGTCGGCCTGCTGATCACCGGGCCGATCTCCGATGCCATCGGCCGCAAGCAGGTGCTGGTCGCCTCCCTGCTCGCTGCCGCGGTGTTCACCGTCGGTAGTGCGCTGGCGCCCAGCTGGCATGGCGTTCTGCTGATGCGCGCACTGGTCGGCCTGGCGCTCAGCGGCGTGGCTGCAGTGGCCATGACCTACCTGAGCGAGGAGATTCATCCCCACCATCTGGGCCTGGCAATGGGGCTGTACATCGGCGGCAACGCCATCGGCGGCATGAGCGGACGCTTGCTGAGCGGCGTGCTGGTGGACTACCTGTCCTGGCATAGCGTGCTGGGACTGATGGGCGGGCTGGCGCTGCTGGCGGCCCTGCTGCTCTGGCGCTTTCTACCGGAATCGCGGCACTTCCGTCCGCGACCGCTGCGCCCGCAGGGATTGCTGCAGGGCTACCGCCTGCACTTCCGCGATGCCGGCCTGCCCTGGCTGTTCCTGCAGGGCTTTCTGCTGATGGGCAGTTTCGTCACGCTGTACAACTATATCGGCTATCGATTGATTGCCGAGCCGTTCCACCTCAGCCAGACCATGATCGGTTTGCTGGCGGTGCTCTACCTGTCGGGCATCTACAGCTCGGCTCAAGTCGGCGCACTCGCCGATCGTTTCGGCCGGCGCCGGGTGTTCTGGCTGGTGATCGCCCTGATGCTGGCAGGCGTGGGCCTGACCCTGTTCGACCGGCTGCCGCTGGTGCTGCTGGGCATGCTGCTGTTCACCTTCGGTTTCTTCGGCGCCCACTCGGTCGCCAGCAGCTGGATTGGCCGCCGCGCCCGGCAGGCGCGCGGCCAGGCCTCCTCGCTCTATCTGTTCAGTTACTACCTGGGCTCCAGCATCGCCGGCACGCTGGGTGGGGTCTTCTGGCACGCCGCCGGCTGGGATGGCGTCGGCCTGTTCATCGCCTCGCTGCTGCTGATCGCCTTCGCCGTGGCGCTGCACCTGGCGCGCCTGCGTCCGTTGCCGGAGCCGCAGACGGCACACTGAGCCCGCAATGCAGAACGCCCCGCTGATGCGGGGCGTTTCGTTTCGAGCCGTTGAAAAATCAGGCGTGGTATTGCGCGGACAGTTCGTGCACCGACTCGATGAAGGCGCCGGCATGGGCTGGATCGACTTCCGGCGTGATGCCGTGGCCCAGGTTGAACACGTGGCCATTGCCATGACCGAAGCTCGCCAGGATACGCGCGACCTCGGCGCGGATGGCGTCGGGCTTGGCATAAAGCACGCTCGGGTCCATGTTGCCCTGCAGCGCCACCTTGTCGCCGACGCGGCGGCGCGCCTCGCCGATGTCGCAGGTCCAGTCCAGCCCCAGCGCTTCGGCACCGGCGTCGGCCATGGACTCCAGCCACAGCCCGCCACCCTTGGTGAACAGGATCACCGGCACGCGGCGGCCGTCATGTTCGCGGATCAGACCGTCTACGATTTTGCGCATATAGGCCAGAGAGAACTCCTGATAGGCCGCGGCCGACAGGCTGCCACCCCAGGAATCGAAGATCTGCACCGCCTGGGCGCCGGCCAGGATCTGGCCGTTGAGGTAGCTGGTAACCGACTGGGCCAGCTTGTCCAGCAACGCGTGCATCGCCTGCGGGTTTTCGTAGAGCATCGCCTTGGATTTGCGGAAGTCCTTCGACGAACCGCCCTCGACCATGTAGGTCGCCAGGGTCCAGGGGCTGCCGGAGAAACCGATCAGCGGTACGCGGCCATTGAGTTCGCGGCGGATGGTACGCACCGCCTCCATCACGTAGCCAAGATCCTTCTCCGGATCGGGAATCGGTAGCGCCTCGATGTCCGCCGCACTGCTCACCACCTTCTTGAAGCGCGGGCCTTCGCCGGTCTCGAAGTACAGACCCAAGCCCATGGCGTCCGGCACGGTGAGGATATCGGAGAACAGGATCGCAGCATCCAGCGGATAGCGATCCAGCGGCTGCAGCGTCACCTCGCAGGCGAGCTCCGGATTCATGCACAGGCTCATGAAGTCACCGGCCTTGGCGCGGCTGGCCCGGTATTCGGGCAGATAGCGGCCGGCCTGGCGCATCATCCACACAGGGGTGACGTCGACAGGCTGCTTGAGCAGGGCACGAAGGAAGCGGTCGTTCTTCAAGGCAGTCATGGCAGGGTTCCAGCGAAAAAGTGCCGTGCATTGTCGCAAAGCGGAAAAAAAAAGGCACGGCGAGTGCCGTGCCTTTTACCTTTGGGCTTGATTCAAATCAGGCCGTTCCGAGCCCCTGTCGGCGCTCTATCAACACCGATCAGACGCCGAGGTAGTCCATGATGCCTTCGGCAGCCTGGCGCCCTTCGTAGATCGCGGTCACCACCAGATCGGAGCCGCGAACCATATCGCCACCGGCGAAGATCTTCGGGTTGCTGGTCTGGTGCTTGAACTGACCCTGCTCCGGAGCGACGACGCGGCCCTGGTTATCCAGTTGGATACCCTGGCCCTCGAACCACGGTGCCGGGCTCGGCCGGAAACCGAAGGCAATGACCACTGCATCGGCCGGCAGCACCTGCTCGGAGCCTGGGATCGGCTCGGGGCTGCGGCGGCCACGGGCATCCGGCGCGCCGAGACGAGTCTCGACCACCTTCACGCCTTCGACCTTGCCTTCGCCGACGATGGCGATGGGCTGGCGATTGAAGAGGAACTTCACGCCCTCTTCCTTGGCGTTCTTCACTTCACGGCGCGAACCCGGCATGTTTGCCGCATCACGACGATAGGCGCAGGTCACGCTCTTGGCGCCCTGGCGGATGGAGGTGCGGTTGCAGTCCATCGCGGTATCACCGCCGCCCAGCACCACGACCTTCTTGCCTTTCATGTCGATGAAGTCCTCAGCGGACTTCTCGAAGCCGAGGTTGCGGTTGACGTTGGCGATGAGGAAATCCAGCGCGTCGTACACGCCCGGCAGATCCTCGCCAGGGAAGCCGCCCTTCATGTAGGTGTAGGTGCCCATGCCCATGAACACCGCATCGTAATCGGCCAGCAGCTGGTCGATGCTGATGTCCTTGCCCACCTCGGTGTTCAGGCGGAACTCGATGCCCATGCCGCTGAAGATCTCGCGGCGGCGGCTGAGCACGGTTTTTTCCAGCTTGAACTCGGGAATGCCGAACGTCAGCAGGCCACCAATCTCGGGGTTCTTGTCGAACACCACCGGGGTCACACCGTTGCGCACGAGAATATCCGCGCAACCGAGGCCCGCCGGGCCGGCACCGATGATGGCGACCTTCTTGCCGGTCGGCTTGACCTTGGACATGTCCGGCCGCCAGCCCATGGCGAAGGCGGTATCGGCGATGTATTTCTCTACCGAGCCGATGGTCACCGCACCGAAACCGTCATTCAGCGTGCAGGCGCCTTCGCAGAGGCGGTCCTGCGGGCAGACGCGGCCGCAGACTTCCGGCAGGGTGTTGGTCTGGTGCGCCAGCTCGGCAGCGGCGAGGATGTTGCCCTCGGAGACCAGCTTGAGCCAGTTGGGAATGTAGTTGTGGACCGGGCACTTCCACTCGCAATAGGGGTTGCCGCAGCCCAGGCAGCGGTGGGCCTGTTCGCAGGCCTGCTGCGGCTTGAAGGGTTCGTAGATCTCGACGAACTCCTTCTTGCGCTGGCGCAGCAGTTTCTTCTTCGGATCCTTGCGCCCGACCTCGATGAACTGGAAGTCGTTATTCAGACGTTCAGTCATTTCAAAACCTCTCAACAGCGGCCGTAGACGATACATACGGCTGCAAGACAATCAGGGTGAGCAGCGGCCCCGCGTTGGCTGAGGCCGCTGCCTGAAGCGGCTTATTGTTATTGCGGGTTGGCCCGGGTGCTCGACAGCAGCGAAGCCAGGTTGGCCGCCTTGGGCTTGACCAGCCAGAACCGACGCAGGTAGTCGTCGAGATTATCCAGCAGTTCAGCCCCCCACTCACTTGCGGTTTCCGCAACGTACTCGCGCAGCACGTCCTGCAGGTGGCTGCGATGGGCTTCCATCGCCTCGCCGGTAATGCGCTGCAGGTTGACCAGTTCGTTGTTCACGCGGTCGACGAAGCTGTTGTCCATGTCCAGCACATAGGCGAAACCGCCGGTCATGCCCGAACCGAAGTTGTGTCCGGTCTTGCCGAGCACGCAGACGAAGCCGCCGGTCATGTACTCGCAGCAATGGTCGCCGGTACCCTCGACGACGGCATGGGCGCCGGAGTTGCGCACCGCGAAACGCTCACCCGCGGTGCCGGCAGCGAACAGCTTGCCGCCGGTGGCGCCGTACAGGCAGGTGTTGCCGATGATCGCCGAATCCTGCGACCGATAGCTGGCGCCCTGCGGCGGGGTGACCACCAGCTTGCCGCCGGTCATACCCTTGCCGACGTAATCGTTGGCGTCGCCCTCCAGGTACAGGTTGAGGCCGCCGGCGTTCCACACGCCGAAGCTCTGACCGGCTGTGCCCTTGAAGCGGAAGGTGATCGGCGCGCCCACCATGCCCTGGTTGCCATGCTGACGGGCGATCTCGCCGGAGACGCGGGCACCGATGGAACGGTCGCAGTTGCAAATTTCCAGCTCGAACTCGCCACCGCTCTTGGCGTCGATGGCGCCCTTGGCCAGCTTGACCATCTCCTCGGCCAGCAGACCCTGGTCGAACGGAGGGTTCTTCTCCACCTCGCAGAACTGCGGTTTGTCGGCGGCAATGTTGCTGCCGCCTAGCAGCGGCGTCAGGTCGAGGTTGTTCTGCTTGACGGTGTCGCCCGGCAGCACCTCGAGCAGATCGGTACGGCCGATCAGCTCGCCGAGGCTGCGCACGCCCAGCTTGGCCAGCCATTCGCGGGTTTCCTCCGCGACGAACTGGAAGAAGTTGACCACCATGTCCACGGTGCCGATGAAGTGATCCTTGCGCAGCTGCTCGTTCTGCGTGGCAACACCGGTGGCGCAGTTGTTCAGGTGGCAGATGCGCAGGTACTTGCAGCCCAGCGCGATCATCGGCGCGGTACCGAAACCAAAGCTTTCAGCGCCGAGGATCGCGGCCTTGATCACGTCAAGACCAGTCTTCAGGCCGCCATCGGTCTGCACCCGGACCTTGCCGCGCAGGTCGTTGCCGCGCAGGGTCTGGTGGGTTTCGGCCAGGCCGAGTTCCCACGGCGAGCCGGCATAGCGAATGGACGTCAGCGGCGAAGCGCCGGTGCCGCCGTCGTAGCCGGAGATGGTGATCAGGTCAGCATAGGCCTTGGCCACGCCGGCAGCGATGGTACCGACGCCCGGCTCCGCCACCAGTTTGACCGACACCAGCGCCTGTGGGTTGACCTGCTTGAGGTCGAAGATCAGCTGCGCCAGGTCCTCGATGGAGTAGATGTCGTGGTGCGGTGGCGGCGAGATCAGCGTCACGCCCGGCACGGCATAGCGCAGTCGGGCGATCAGGCCGTTGACCTTGCCACCGGGCAGCTGACCGCCTTCACCTGGCTTGGCGCCCTGGGCGACCTTGATCTGCAGCACTTCGGCGTTGACCAGGTACTCCGGCGTGACACCGAAGCGACCGGTTGCGACCTGCTTGATCTTCGAGCTGCGCTCGGTGCCGTAGCGGGCTGGATCTTCACCGCCTTCGCCGGAGTTCGAGCGCGCGCCGATGCGGTTCATCGCCGCGGCGATGGCCTCGTGCGCTTCCGGCGACAGGGCACCGAGCGAGATACCGGCGGAGTCGAAACGCTTGAGGATCGCTTCCAGCGGCTCGACCTCTTCCAGCGCCAGCGGCTGCTCGGCCACCTTTACCTTGAGCAGGTCACGCAGCATGGCCACGGGACGCTGATCGACCAGTGCGGTGTATTCCTTGAAGCGGCTGTAGTCACCGCTCTGCACGGCCACTTGCAGCGCGCTGACCACATCGGGGTTGTAGGCGTGGTACTCACCGCCGTAGACGAACTTCAGCAGGCCGCCCTGCTGGATCGGCTTGCGGTTGCTCCAGGCTTCGGCGGCCAGCGCCTTCTGCTCGGCCTCGAGATCCTCGAAGCGCGCCCCCTTGATACGGCTGGCGACGCCACGGAAGCTGAGCTCCACGACCTCGTCGGACAGGCCGACAGCTTCGAACAGCTGCGCACCGCGGTAGGAGGCGATGGTAGAGATGCCCATCTTGGAGATGATCTTCATCAGCCCCTTGGAGATGCCCTTGCGATAGTGTTTGAACACTTCGTAAAGGTCGCCAAGCACCTCGCCAGTGCGGATCAGGTCGCCCAGCACCTCGAAGGCAAGGAACGGGTAGACCGCAGTCGCGCCGAAGCCGATCAGCACGGCGAAGTGATGCGGATCTCGCGCAGTGGCGGTTTCCACCAGAATGTTGCAGCTGCAGCGCAGGCCGGTTTCCACCAGACGGTGGTGAACCGCACCCACGGCCAGCGAAGCATGAACCGGCAGTTTGCCTGGTGCGATATGACGATCGCTGAGGACCAGCAGCACCTTGCCACCACGTACGGCTTCCTCGGCCTGATCGGCAATATTGCGAATCGCCGCCTCGAGGCCGATGGTTTCGTCGTAGTTCAGGTCGATGACCAGACGTTCGAAACCCGGACGCTCCAGGTTCATGATCGTGCGCCACTTCGCTGGCGAGATCACCGGGGTAGTCAGGATCGCGCGGTTGGCGTGATCGGCGGTTTCCTCGAAGACATTGCGCTCGGCACCCAGACAGGTTTCCAGCGACATCACGATGGCTTCGCGCAGCGGGTCGATCGGCGGGTTGGTGACCTGGGCGAACTGCTGGCGGAAGTAGTCGTAGGGCGACCGTACGCGGCGCGACAGAACTGCCATGGGTGTATCGTCGCCCATCGAGCCGACCGCTTCCTGGCCCTGCTCGGCCAGCGGACGCAGCACCTGATCACGCTCCTCGAAGGTGACCTGGTACATCTTCATGTACTGCTTGAGCTGGTCAGCGTCGTAGAAGGCCGAACCGTGATCGTTGTCATCGAGGGTCGACTGGATGCGCAGCGCGTTCTGCCGCAGCCACTTCTTGTAGGGCTGCTGCGCCTTCAGGTGGTTGTCGATGTCGTCGGTGTGCAGCACCTTGCCGGTGTGGGTGTCCACCGCGAGGATCTGCCCCGGGCCGACACGGCCCTTGGCCAGGACGTCCTCGGGCTTGTAATCCCACACGCCGACTTCCGAGGCGAGGGTGATGTAGCCATTCTTGGTGGTCACCCAACGCGCCGGGCGCAGGCCGTTACGGTCGAGCAGGCAGACCGCGTGGCGTCCGTCGGTCAACACCACGCCAGCCGGGCCGTCCCAGGGCTCCATGTGCATGGAGTTAAATTCGTAGAAGGCGCGCAGATCGGGGTCCATGGTCTCGACGTTCTGCCACGCCGGCGGAATGATCATGCGCAGGCCACGGAACAGATCCATTCCGCCGGTGACCAAGAGTTCGAGCATGTTGTCCATGCTCGAGGAGTCAGAGCCGGTGCGGTTGATCAACGGCGACAGGCTTTCGAGATCCGGCAGCAATTCGTTGGCGAACTTCAGACGGCGCGCCTGGGCCCAGTTGCGGTTACCGGTGATGGTGTTGATTTCACCGTTGTGCGCCAGGAAGCGGAACGGCTGAGCCAGCCGCCACTGCGGCATGGTGTTGGTGGAGAAACGCTGGTGGAACACGCAGATCGCGGTCGCGAGGCGCTCGTCACCCAGGTCCGGGTAGAACTGGGCCAGGTCGGCCGGCATCATCAGGCCTTTGTAGATGATGTCTTTGTCGGAGAGACTGCATACATAGAAGGCGCTGTCGTCAGCCAGCGCCACTTCCGCGCGGCGCCGGGCGAAGAACAGCTTGATGCCGAAATCACGCTCAGCGATACCGTCTCCGGCAACGAACACCTGCTCGATGCGCGGCAGCCGCTCGAGCGCGAGTTGGCCCAGGACGCCAGTATCGACCGGCACCTCGCGCCAGCCTACCAGCGTCAGGCCCTGGGCGACGATCTCCTCGCTCAGGCGAGTTCGTGCTTGGTCAGCCTTGGCTGCGTCCTGATCGAGGAACACCATGCCGACGGCATATTGCGCGGGCAGCTCGACATTGAAGTGCTCCAGTGCCTTCGCGCGCAGAAAGGCATCTGGCTTCTGCATCAGCAGACCGCAACCGTCGCCGGTCTTGCCATCGGCATTGATGCCACCGCGGTGCGTCATACAGGTCAGGGACTGGATGGCAGTCTTTAGCAGGTGATGGCTAGCCTCGCCCTGCATGTGGGCAATCAGACCGAAGCCGCAGTTATCCTTGAACTCTTCAGGACGAAACAGACCTGCTCTCATAGGCACTCCACCAGCTAAATACGTTGTAAATCAACCCCTTATTGACGGCGCAGCAAATCACCCCGTCATTCACGTGGGCAAAAGGGGGAGCAGTTTACAAAGCCAGCTAGAGCGACACAATTTATTTTTTGCAAGCCCCAAAACAGTGCATTGCGCACTTTTTTGGGGCATTTTTTGCGCTATTGGCCGATTTCTTTTTGCACGCTGCCAAATGTACGCACCCAAGGCTTGCCGGATCGCAGCGACGCAGGCAGTGATCTGACCGCCGCTAGCGCCGCGGCGCGACTGTTGAAACTGCCATAGGTCACGACATAGAGCGGCTTGCCGTCATGCTGCTTGACGAAATAGCGATAGCCACTTCCTTGCTGCCGGACAATTGCCTGCGCATTTTTCTCGGCACGTGTGCCGAGAATCTGGACCAGGTGGTTGCTCGCAGGCTGGCTCGCATACCAGCCACCGTGCCCCGACACGGGCGGTGAAGCCTCGGTGGTGACACTGGGCTTGGCTGCAGCAGCGCTCTGTCGCACAGCGACCGGCTCTGGCGTAGTCGCCGGTGCCGGCGCCGCGGATGCGACCGACGAAGCCTGCTCCGATATTTGCGGAGCGGGAGCGGGCGCTACGGGAGAGGTAGCGTTAACCGGCTCCGAATCATCAGAGTCGGACATCGCGACGCCACTCTCGTCTTCCCCACCCGCTGCGGCAGCGAGAGGTTCTCGAATCACAGGCTGCGCATCATTACCCAACGGCAAGGACAACGGACGCTCGCTGCCATCGAACTCGATAGCAGCCTGCCCGTCCTGCCCGGCTGGCTCCTGACCGGCATCAGCCGTGGCCGCGGTATCGAGCGGTAGCTGAGTCACCTCCGGCGCGACAGACTGCCGAACGTCCTGCCCACGCAGCAACAGGAAAGCCACCGCAACGAGCAGAACAACCGCAAGGGCGGCCAGTACGTGCTTGCGCGGTAGCGCGAAGCCAATGCCGCCGGCCTTGTGGCGCCCGCGGCTGCCCTGCATCGCGGCAAGGAGTTCATCACGGGCGATCTGGTTGATCGAGCCAGGCCAGCCGCCCGATTCATCGTGGATGCGCGCGATCTGCTCTTCGCTGAGGCAATCGATGCCGCTACCCGCGCCCTCGAGCCGCAACGCCAGGTACTCGCGCGTCTCGTCTTCCTCGTATGGCTGCAAGGCAATGACATGGTAGCGCTCGTCGCCCTCGCTCAGGGCCTCGAGACGTCCGGCAAGGGCTGTTTCACCGAATAGAAAAACGTGAGGGCGGGCTTCAGGAACTCCCGCAGCAAGGCGCAGCAGCGTCTCGATCGCGGCTGCAGTGAGACGTTCCGCGTCGTCTACCAGCAGATAGACTTCCTGCCCCGTGAGGGCCAGCTGGACGACCTGCGCCATCACACCCTCAAAGTCAGCCTCGCGACTGTTCAGCGCCTGCGCGATCTGCGCGATCAACGCCGTGGAATCGGTAGTGTCCTGCGGTGTGATAACGACGCTCTGGACCGCTTGCTTGTTGCTGCTGGCCACCAAGGCCTGCCGGAGCAATGTCTTGCCGCTGCCTTCGGGCCCCGTCACCAACAGCAGCAGCTGACTGTAGCGCGCGAGGTGATGCAACTGCCCCAGCACTGGCTTACGCTGCGCGGGAAAGAATTTGAAACCCGGAACACGCGCCGCGAAGGGGTCATGGCTGAACCCATAGTGGCTCAGATAGGCATCGTCGGCCGACAAACTGGTCATGGAAATTTTCTTACGCTCCCATCTGTTCCGTCATTGCGCCGTAGTTGGCGTTCAAGGTCGCTTCCAGTACATCGCGAGGGAAGTCGCCAGTCACCACGGCTTCTCCCATTCCACGCAGCAGGACCAGACGCAGCTTGCCGTCCAGGACCTTCTTGTCGACCGCCATGTGCTGCAGAAAGTCGCCTGGCTGCATTTCGGCAGGGGGGGACACGGGTAGAGCCGCGCGCTGCAGCAAGCGAATAGCGCGATCACGCTCCGCCTGCTGAATCCAACCAAGCCGAGAAGACATCTCAAGGGCCATGACGGTTCCCGCAGCTACCGCCTCACCATGCAGCCAGACGCCATAACCCATATGGGTCTCGATAGCATGGCCGAAGGTGTGCCCCAGATTAAGGATGGCCCGCACGCCGGACTCGCGCTCGTCGGCATTGACCACCCGCGCCTTCGCCGCGCACGAACGATGGATCGCTTCAGTCAAGGCGACCGGGTCGAGAGCCCGCAGCCGGTCGACATTCAACTCGAGCCAGCCGATAAACTCTTCATCGCAGATCAACCCGTACTTGATGACTTCTGCCAGCCCGGCCGACAGCTCACGGGATGGCAGAGTGGCGAGTGTCGAAGTATCGATGATCACCGCTCGAGGCTGGTAAAAGGCACCGATCATGTTCTTGCCCAGCGGGTGATTGATACCGGTTTTGCCGCCGACTGAAGAGTCCACCTGGGACAGCAGGGTTGTCGGCACCTGAATAAAATCGACCCCACGTTGATAGCTTGCCGCGGCATATCCCGCCATGTCACCAATGACCCCACCACCTAACGCAATGATCATGGTGTTGCGGTCATGACGCGCCTCGAGCAGCGCATCGAAAATCAGCTGAAGCGTCTGCCAGTTTTTGTGCTTCTCGCCATCAGGCAGAATTATGGAGGTAACAGCGTACCCGGAGAGCGCTTGCCTGAGCTGCTCGAGATACAGCGGCGCGACTGTCTCGTTGGTAACGATGGCAACCTGGCGCCCGCGAATCTTTTCCTCGAAGAGATCGCGGCGGTCGATCAACCGCTCGCCGATGTGGATGGGATAGCTACGCTCACCGAGATCGACCTGAAGAGTCCGCATGACACCCCCGAAATAAAGGGGCTTAGGATAACGCAGATTCGTCGCGGCTTTCACCGGGCGCAAGCGACGCGAGACGATCGAGAATTTCCATCACCACCAAACGCGGCGGCCGCTCGTCGGTCTCGATGATGACGTCCGCAATCGATCGATACAACGGATCACGAACTGCCATCAGGCTGGCAAGCACACCGCGCGGATCAGCAGCCTGCAGGAGTGGACGATTACGATCCCGGGCGGTGCGCTCGAGTTGCTGATCGACCGAAGTGCAGAGGTAGACCACCCGCCCGCCAGCACGAAGCGCCTTGCGATTGTCCTCACGCATCACGGCGCCCCCGCCGGTGGCGAGCACCACGCCGTCGAGCCGGCAAAGATCAGCTATCACCGCATGCTCGCGCTCACGGAAGCCACCCTCGCCCTCGACATCGAAGATGAGCGGAATACTGGCGCCCGTACGCTGTTCGATCTCCTTGTCGGAGTCCTTGAACGGCAGACGCAGCTCTTTGGCAAGCAAACGCCCGATGGTGCTTTTCCCAGCTCCCATCGGGCCTATAAGAATAGTGTTCTTCAATTGGGTCAACGGCTTACAGCGACGGCCTGATGATTGAGTATTCTGGGAGTCAGAAATATCAGCAATTCGGACTTCGAATCCGCCACAACATCTCGGCGGAACATCCGTCCAAGATAAGGCAGATCACCCAAGAAAGGAACTTTATCTACCGACTTGCTCTGCGTGTTGGAGAAGACCCCTCCGATGACAACCGTCTCACCGTCATTCACCAGAATCTTTGCATTCACCTCGTTTTTGCGAATGGTAGGAGTTCCGTTTACATCGTTGGCAAAGTCGGGTTCGTCCTTGGTCACTTTGACTTCCATGATGATGCGATTATCTGGGGTGATCTGAGGCGTAACCTCCAGCGATAGAGCTGCCTCGACAAAGGTAGTCGATGTAGCGCCACTTGAACTGGCCTGTTGGTAAGGAATCTCAGAGCCCTTGAGGATCTTCGCGGTTTCCTTGTCAGCGGTCATAACCTTAGGCTGCGAAACGACCTCGCCGTTACCAGACTTCTCCATTGCCGACAGCTCAAGGTCAAGGATCAGGTTGTCGGTGAGGTAACCGATGCCGATACCGGCAGTACGGTTAGCAACGCCCATATCAACGAAAGGGAAATTACCGCTGCTTTCTTCCCCTGAGTCTCCACCCTCATCGCCGAAATCGTCGTTGCCATAGACAGCGCCCCGCCCGTTGGCAAATAGCTGTGTGCCGCCCCAGCGCACACCCAGGGCTTTATCGTAATCGACGTTCGCTTCAACAATTCGAGCCTCGATCATGACCTGCCGGACAGGGATGTCGAGTTGCGCGACGATCCGCCGTAGCTCGTCCAGACGCTCTTGCGTCTGGTAGGCAATGATATTGTTGGTTCTATCATCAACGGCTATCGAACCGCGGTCCTCGGTTTCACCCTGGGTATTGGTTACAGACTGAAAAAGGCGAGCGATATCTGCCGCCTTGGCGTAATTAACCTGTACCACCTCACGGCGAAGCGGCGCCAGTTCGGCAATCTGCCGCTGAGATTCAAGCTCCTGACGTTCACGTGCGGCAATTTCGTCGGCAGGGGCGACCAGTAGCACGTTACCGACCTGGCGCTTGTCCAACCCCTTGGTCTTGAGCACCAGATCCAGAGCCTGATCCCACGGCACGTTCTGCAGACGCAGCGTGATATTGCCGCTAACGGTATCGCTTGCAACCAGATTCAGATCCGTGAAATCAGCGATTAGCTGCAATACCGAGCGAACGTCGATGTCTTGGAAATTAAGCGACAGCTTCTCGCCGGAATAAGCAAATCGATCAGCCTTACGCTTTTCCGCTTCGTCTTCCGTAAGAGGTTTGACGCTGATAGTCAGCTTGTTGTCGGTCTGATAGGCCAAATAGTCATATCGCCCGGCCGGCTCGATTGCGATGCTCGCACCACCTGCTTGAGAAGCGGAATCAACGAACCTGACAGGCGTAGCGAAGTCTTGGACATCCAGGCGCACACGCAGCGATTCCGGCAACTGAGCCTTGGCGAAATTTACGCGAATTTTTCCGCCCTGCTCTTCAATGGTCGAGCTGATTGATGGATCGGATAGCGTAATAATCACATTACCGGCTCCATCATCGCCACGCCGAAAGTCAATGTTGTCAATGGCCTTACCAACAGCCACCGCCTTCGCGGGAGCCGTCGTAACAGATGGCTGTGCCACTGCGCTCGGCTGCGCTGAGACCGCTGCCGGGCCACTCGCGCCGGCATTTTCGCCCAGCACGACGAACAGATTCTTGCCATCCACTCGAGTGGAATAGGGCACCAGCGAAGTGAGGTTCACGATCAACCGAGTACGTCCTTGCGCCTCAACGACCGTAACGCTACGCGCATTACCAACCCCCAGCTCACGATTCTTCGCCCCCAGGTTGTTCGATACACCCGGCAGATCCAGGGCAATGCGAGCAGGCTGTTCAAGGGTGTAACCACGCGGCGGCGCAACGGGCTCGTCGAAAGCCAGCTTGAGCTCGACTCGATCGCCCGGCAGAGCGGCCACATCCAAGGCATTGAGATTGGCTGCCAGTACAGCCGGCGAGACGAACGCCACAAGCACTGAAATGCCGAGACGCGAGAGAGTACTGTTCATAAATTGCTTCCGTTGTGCAGACCGGTAAAGGTTTTCCATGCTTGTGCCCCGCGCTAGGTGCGCTCTTTCAAGGTCAGACTGCGCGGGCGCTCCAGCCACCCACCCTCTCCATCCGGAACGATTTCCACTACATCCACCGCCGCTTCGCTGATCTCGACGATGCGGCCATGGTTACGGCCGAGATAGTCACCAATCCTGACGCGATGAACACCGTCACCTCCCCGGATCAGCGCATAACGCCCCTGCCCGTTAGAGAGCGTGCCGACCATGGTGAAATTTTCGATATTGAACCCTTCGAGGAACTGCTTGACGCGTGACTCATCGGGCTGGATATCTTTAGAACCTTTTTGCCGCTGTGCCAGATCCAGCTTGACGGGCGGCTGGAACGGATGCCGCAACGCGGCCGCGCTGTATGTAAAAGCTTCATAGGGGATGAACGCCGGCAGCGGCTCAATCGTTCCCTTTGGCTTTGCCCGAACCTCATCCATGAACGACTGCAGGTCGCTGAAATCCGAGCCGCCACCACAGCCCCCCAACATCGCCAGGCTTAAGCCCAGCGCAACGAGCTGCGAGCCTCTCATTTCTGCAACCCCTTGTCGTTATACCGATAAGTCTTCGCGACGATGTTCATCTGTAGCTTTGAAGTCGAGTCGTCTTTTTCTGGCTTTATTTCAAAGTCGTGCAACGTAACGATTCGCGGCAGACTGGAAACACCACTCACGAATGTAGCCAGATCGTGGTAGCCACCAATCACCTTTATGTTTATCGGAAGCTCGATATAGAACTGCTGCACCACTTCCGGTTGCAACTTGATCTCTTCGAACTCCAAACCACTGCCCAGACCTGTCCTGGTTATATCCTCCAACAGCCCAGGAACTTCCGTATCACTTGGTAGCTGCCTCAGCAGTGCACCGAATGAAGTTTCCATTTCCGACATCTGCTTTTTATAAGCATCTAGGTTCGCCGCCTGAAATGCCTTGCTGGAGAACTGTTGCTTCAGGGTCGCTTCCTGAGCCTGCTGCTGCTCCAACTGCACCTGCATATCCTGCAAATGAAGGTAATAACCCAGAGCCAGCACCACGGCGAGCAGAATGACGCCCGTAATGAACTTGACCGGCGCGGGCCACGAACCGAGGTTGTTTAGATCGAGATCGGCGACATCGATCTTACGAAGACTCTGCAACGAATCAGCCAGACTCATGGCTTCGCTCCTTCCGTGGAGACGGCTGGCTGGGTCTGCTGTACCGTCAGCTGAAAGACGTTTTCCTGATCCACCGCACCAGCCGTTACCGCCTTGACTTCATTCAGGTTGGGTGATTCGAGCCAGTCCGACCCATCAAGATTGCGCATGAGATTGGAAACCCGATTATTCGACTCAGCAGCCCCGACGATCGCAATGTTCTTGCCGGTCATTTTTAACGAAGTGAAATAAACTCCATCTGGCAGCGTGCGCACCAGCTGATCGAATACGCGACCAATGATCGGGCGATTTCCCTGTAGGTCCTGAATGATCTTCATACGCTCCAGCAATTGCTGACGACGTTCCTTGAGTTCTTTGATCTCCTTGATTCGCGCATCCAGCACGGCAATTTCTTTTTTTATGAATTCGTTGCGCGCACTCTGTTGCTCGATCGCACCCTGAAGATAGCGATCACCAAGAAAAACAAGGCCAGCCGCAACGACCAGCACACCGAAAAGAGAGGCAAGGAAACGCTGCTTGCGTTCTTCACGCAATTGTTCGCGCCAAGGCAGAAGGTTGATCTGCGCCATCAGTCGAAACTCCTTAGCGCCAACCCACACGCAATCATCAGCGAGGGCGCATCACTGGCCAGCGCGCCTGCGTTGACCTTGCTACTCAAAGCCATATCGGCAAACGGATTGGCAACTAGAGTCTGGGTGCCGATCTTCTGCTGAATGAGATGATCAAGCCCCGGGATGGAAGCCGTTCCACCAGCAAGCAGAATGCAATCGACATCATGAAACTGCCCAGCAGCGAAGAAGAATTGCAGCGAGCGTGAGACCTGCTGAACGACCGCTTCTTTGAACGGAAGCAAAACTTCACTGTCGTAGTCATCGGGAAGCCCTCCCTGCTTTTTAGCGAGGCCAGCCTCCTCTTGTGAAAGCCCATAACGGCGTTGAATTTCCTCGGTCAGCTGCCGCCCCCCGAACAATTGCTCACGACTGTATATGGTGCGTCCGTTATGCAGGACGCTCAGAGTCGTCATCGTTGCACCGATATCCACGACGGCGACGGTCAGTTCACCATGCGTGCTCCCCAACTGCGGCGCCAGAAGGCCATAGGAGCGCTCGAGCGCATAGGCCTCGACATCAACGACCTTCGCGGTGAGCCCGGCCAGGGCCAGTGCCGCTTCGCGCACCTCGACGTTTTCCTTGCGACAGGCAGCGAGCAGAACCTCGACCCGACCGGGCGCACGCGGCGCGGGCCCCTGGACCTCAAAGTCGATCGCTACCTCTTCCAACGGATAGGGAATATATTGGTCGGCTTCGATCTTCAGCTGGTTTTCCAGCTCTTCGTCGGACAGCCCGGCGTCCATCTCGATCGTCTTGGTGATCACCGCTGAGCCGGAGACGGCTACCACGGCTGACTTGCAGCCGGTCTTAGCCTTTGCGACCACACGCTGCAGAGCCTGGCCAACGCCTTCCAGTTCAGCGATGTTCTTTTCGACCACGGCATTTGGTGGGAGCGGCTCAACCGCATAAGCCTCAACCCGGTAGCGGTTCCCCGATCGACTTAATTCGAGAAGCTTGACTGAGGTCGAACTGATATCGATCCCAAGCAGCGTGTTCGCTTTCTTAGTGAAGAGCCCTAGCACGACCGATTTCCTATCTTTATCCGCAACTTACGGATTAATTATGTTTATCCACATTAAATAACAGGCTTGACAGAAGCGCAAATGGCTACCCGGCAAAAAAAACGCATATAATGTGAACGGTTTTCCTCTTTCAGCATCGCCACCTTCCCCCTCCCAAAATTCCCGGATTCCCAGAACCCCGATGCGTCTTTTGAAATTTCTTGCCTGGTCGTGCTTCGCAGTCTTCTGCGCACTGCTGCTGAGCATCAGCGGTGCGTTTCTCTACCTCAATCCCAACCTTCCCTCGGTTGAATCCTTGCGCAGCATACAGCTGCAGATTCCACTGCGGGTTTACAGCGCCGACGAAAAGCTGATCGCCGAGTTCGGCGAGATGCGCCGATCGCCTATCCGCTTCGAGGAAATCCCAGAGGACTTCATCCACGCCCTACTCGCTGCCGAGGACGATAATTTCGCCAATCATTATGGCGTCGACATAACCGGCCTGATGCGCGCTGCCACGCAATTATTGAAAAGCGGGCAGATCCAGACAGGCGGCAGCACCATCACCATGCAGGTCGCCAAGAACTATTTCTTAACCAGCGAACGTAGCTTTTCACGCAAAATCAACGAGATTCTGCTGGCGCTGCAGATCGAGCGCGAACTGAGCAAGAACGAGATCCTCGAGCTGTACGTCAACAAGATCTACCTGGGCAACCGCGCCTACGGCATAGAGGCCGCCTCTCAGGTCTATTACGGCAAGTCGATCTCCGAGCTAAGCGTCGCCCAGCTGGCAATGATTGCCGGCCTACCCAAAGCTCCGTCAGCCTTCAATCCATTGGTCAACCCGGCTCGCAGCAAGGAGCGACGCGACTGGATTCTCGGAAGGATGTACAAGCTTGGTTCGCTAGATGAAACGAGCTATCGGCAGGCACTGGCCGAACCTGAGACCGCTCGGTACCACGGCGCGGCCCCCGAACTCGATGCTGCCTATATAGCGGAAATGGCCCGCGCCGAGATGGTCGGACGCTATGGCAGCGCGGCCTATACCGACGGTTTCCGGGTGCATACCACAGTCTCCAGCGAAAGGCAGATAGCCGCCAACATCGCACTCGATAGTGGGCTTATCGAATATGACCAACGACACGGCTACCGCGGCCCGGAGGCACGTCTGGGTGATCTCCCGCGCGAGTCCTGGATGCAGGAGCTGCGCAAGCTCAGGAGTCTTTCCGGGCTGCACCCGGCCGTTGTCACGCAAGTGGACAACAGCGGCATCCTGGTTCTCACTCGCGACGGCAACGAGCATCCGGTCGCCTGGGAGAGCATGAAATGGGCGCGCCCGTTTCTCGGAACGAACAGCATGGGTCCGCGGCCACAACGCCCCGCGGACGTTGTGAAAATCGGGGACGTCGTGCGTGTTCGCTGGCAGGACGACTCGGCACTGTTCAGCCAGGTCCCGCAAGCACAAGCCGCGCTGGTGTCACTCGACCCGCGGGACGGCTCGATCGAGGCCCTTGCAGGTGGATTCTCGTTCGGACAGAGCAACTACAATCGAGCCATCCAGGCCAAACGACAGCCCGGCTCGAGCTTCAAGCCCTTCATTTACAGCGCCGCTCTGGATGCCGGCTACACCGCGGCAAGTCTCGTCAACGACTCGCCGATCGTATTCGTCGAGGAAGGGATGGATCGCATTTGGCGACCCAAGAACGACAACAACACGTTCCTCGGCCCGATTCGCATGCGCGAGGCGCTCTATAAATCCAGAAACCTGGTATCGATTCGGCTGCTGCAGACCCTCGGCGTTGGGCATACGATCGACTACATCAGCCGCTTCGGCTTCGACCCGCAAGATCTGCCACGCAACCTGTCACTTGCCTTGGGGACCGCTACCTTGACCCCGATGGAGATTGCGACCGGCTGGACCACTTTCGCCAATGGTGGTTACAAGATAGAGCCGTACCTGATCCAGCGAATCGAGGATCGCGAGGGCAAACTGCTCTTCGAAGCAAACCCGGCGCGTGTACCGCAGCATGAATCGCAGGATCATGCTGTGGAGGTCAGTGCTGCGCCGGAACACGAGCTCTCGGCTGATGAGCAGACTGATGGCCAGCCTCGCTTCGCCGAGCGGGTCCTCGATGAACGCACCGCGTACATTATGACCAGCATGCTGCAGGACGTCATCAAGCGGGGTACCGGCCGGCGTGCGCTGGCCATGGGGCGCGACGACATTGCCGGCAAGACCGGCACCACCAACGACTCGATCGACAGCTGGTTCTCTGGCTACAACGCCGACATCGTCACGACCGTCTGGGCAGGCTTCGATCAGCCGCAGAGCCTGGGGCGCAATGAATACGGCGGCACGGTCGCCCTGCCGATCTGGATGACCTACATGAGCGCCGTGCTCAAGGACATGCCCGAGCATCCGCCCGCCGAACCGGACGGCTTGCTGAAATTGCGTGTCGATCCGGTCAGCGGTCGCGCCGCAACGCCAGACACCCCTGACGCCTATTTCGAAGTATTCAAGAGCGAGGACTCGCCGCCGCCGATGGGCGAGTTCGAGTCGGGCTATCAGGCTCCTGGCAGCCCTCTACCTGCTGACGAGGCGGCTCCGCTAGATCTGTTCTAAGCACAGTCCCCAGCCTACCGCAGGCACAAAAAACCCCGCCAAGGCGGGGTTTTTTGTGTTCTCGCTGTCAACCGTTGAAGACGTCGTTCACTGACTTCAGCGGATAGTGCGACGGGTAAGGCAACGTAGCTACACCACTTTCGATAGCAGCCTTGGCTACAGCGTCCGAAACCAGAGTGATTAGGCGCGGGTCCATAGGCTTCGGAATGATGTACTCGCGGCCGAACTCCAGGCTGTCCACACCATAGGCAGCGGCGACTTCGGCCGGCACCGGCAGCTTGGCCAGATCACGAAGGGCCAGCGCGGCGGCGATCTTCATCTCTTCGTTGATGCGCTTGGCGCGAACGTCCAAGGCGCCACGGAAGATGAACGGGAAGCCCAGCACGTTGTTGACCTGATTCGGATAGTCGGAACGGCCGGTCGCCATGATCACGTCGGAACGCGTCGCATGCGCCAGCTCAGGACTGATTTCCGGATCAGGGTTGGAGCAAGCGAACACGACCGGATTGGCCGCCATGCGCTTGAGACCTTCCGGGCTCAGCAGGTTGGCACCCGACAGACCGACGAAGACATCAGCACCATGCAGCGCGTCATCCAGGGTGCGCTTGTCGGTTTCGTGGGCGAACACGGCCTTGTACTGATTGAGATCGTCGCGACCGGCATGGATCACGCCCTTGCGATCGATCATGAAGATGTTCTCGATCTTCGCACCCATGCTGACCAGCAGCTTCATGCAGGAGGTCGCGGCAGCACCGGCACCGAGGCAGACGATCTTGGCCTGTTCCAGCGTCTTGCCGGCGATTTCCAGTGCGTTCAGCATACCGGCCGCAGTGACGATCGCCGTGCCGTGCTGGTCGTCATGGAAGACCGGAATATCGCACTGCTCGATCAGCGCGCGCTCGATCTCGAAACACTCCGGCGCCTTGATGTCTTCGAGGTTGATGCCACCAAAGGTGATCGAGATGCGCTTGACGGTATCAATGAAGGCCTGCGGGCTCTCGGCATCGACCTCGATGTCGAATACGTCGACACCGGCGAAGCGCTTGAACAACACACCCTTGCCTTCCATCACCGGCTTGGAAGCCAGCGGACCGAGATTACCCAGACCGAGAATAGCGGTGCCATCGGAGATAACCGCCACCAGGTTGCCCTTGCCGGTGTAGCGGTAAGCCAGCTCCGCATCGCGAGCAATCTCGCGAACCGGCTCGGCGACGCCTGGGCTATAGGCCAGGGACAGGTCACGAGCAGTGGCGGTGGGCTTGGTGAGCTCGACGCTCAACTTCCCCGGACGGGGCTGGGCATGGTATTCGAGCGCGGCAGTTTTCAGGTCAGTCATGTGGCATTTCCGCTTATTTTACTGGGACAGACAGGCGGTCGAGCATACGCCAAGAACGAGCGCGCTCACAAGCCAGCGCGCGGCGCAGGCTGTCAAGCCCAGGCAAGTACGACTTTTCGGGTAGACCGGAGCTGACTGCCCAGTCAGTGAGGCAGCCCGAGCATCGCCGGATGGGTCACCCGCAACATCCAGCGAGCCTGTCCTTTTCCGGCCCGCCCGCGACGATCCACCAACCAGCCTCTGGGCTCGAGCGCCGCGCCAGCGAGTCGGGGCAACTGTGCCAGATCGAAAGCATCGAATGCCTGTGGCGGAATGTGCACCACTACCGGGCCATCCATTTCCAGCCAATAGCCGCCGCGATTGTGCTCGACGCGCTCGACTAGGCCCTGCAACAAGGCGAATCCACCTTGCCTCACCGCGCGGGTCGAGCCCGGCGTCAGCTTGCGCCAGATACCCAGGCGGGATTGCCGCGCCAGCCGCTCGGCCCGCAGATGACAAGCCACCAGCGCCGTATTGGGGGCGATCGCCACCATCAAGCCAAGGCCCTCGGCCAGCAAGGCCGATTCCAGATTGCGGCCCTGCTCGTCATAGGCGTGGGCCAGGGTACGACCATAGCGATCTTTTGACTCGCGCCCAAGGACCAGCCCCACCCGTCCGTTGCTGGCCTCGACCAGCGCGCGCAGCCGACGCTGTGCCGCCACGGCGAAGGGCTCGGCCTTGCGACCGTCACGCCCAAGTTCCGGCGCATTGATGCCGATCAGGCGCACGCTTCGGCCATCGACCAGACGCAGCGTATCGCCATCAACCACCTTCGCCACGCCCACCCGCGGCAGTGCCCCAGGCGAGGGACAGAACGCGAGCGCCGGGAGGCTGCAGATGACGGAAACGAAAAAGGCGCCCACGAGGGACGCCTTTTTCATGTGCTCGGAAAACCTCATCGGATTCCCGCTGTGCCGGCTTACTTGGCGCCGAACACACCGAAACGCTGCTTGAAGCGGTCGATACGGCCGCCGGTATCCAGCACCTTCTGCTTGCCGGTGTAGAACGGGTGGCACTCGGAGCACACGTCGATGTTCAGGTTCTTGCCCAGCGTGGAGCGGGTCTTGATGACGTTGCCACAGCTGCAGGTGGCTTCAATTTCGACGTAGTTCGGATGGATATCGGCTTTCATGGTGAATCCTCTAGGATTGCGTGCCGCCACCCGACCCTATGTCGAGTACCGCACGAAGTAGGGCGCGAATCATACCAGAGCACAAAGGTGATGCAAGCGCAGGCGACCGACGTTCCGGCGCCTCCGGACGCGCTATCGGACGGCACCGAGCACCGCGATCGTTTACCATCGGCACTCGTCACCAAGGATCAACGCGTGCCTTCCAGCATCCTCCGCCTGGCGCTGCCTTCGCCGCTGCGCCGCCTGTTCGACTACCTACCGCCACATGGCGTAACTCCCGACTCGCTGCAGCCGGGCATGCGCCTGCGCGTGCCGTTCGGCCGGCGCGAGGTCATCGGCGTGCTGGTAGAGCTGAGCGATCAGAGCGAAGTGCCGCTGGAAAAACTCAAGCCTGCGCTCGAGCTGCTGGATAGCAAGCCGCCACTGCCGCTCCCCCTGTTCAAGCTCTGCCTGTGGACCGCTCAGTATTACCAGCACAGCCTCGGAGATACCCTGAGCTGGGCATTGCCGGTGCTGTTGCGCCAGGGCGAACCGGCCGAAGCGCGCCTGGAACGCTACTGGCGCCTGGTCGAAGGTGCCAGCCCGGACGATCCGCGACTGGCCCGTGCCCCGCGTCAGCGCGAAGCCCTGAAGGTCATCGCACAGCATGCCCACGGCCTGCCCCACGCCCTGATCGGCAAGCTGCAGCTGAACAAGGACAGCCTCGACCTGCTGCAGGAGAAGGGCCTGGTAAGGGTGGAGTCGCGCCGCAGCAGCCCAGCGCGACAGCACAGTGGTAGCTGGCTGCTGCAGGCCGAGCTGACGCTGAATGCGCAACAGCGCGCCGCCTTCGAAGCAGTCAGCGCCGGCCTCGGCAGCTTTCGGGCCTTTCTGCTGGCCGGCGTCACCGGCAGCGGCAAGACCGAGGTCTATCTGCAGCTGATCCATCGCGTGCTCGCAGCCGGCAAGCAGGCCCTGGTGCTGATCCCGGAGATCAACCTCGGCCCACAGACACTGGCCCGCTTCGAGCAGCGTTTCAATGCGCGGATCGCGCTGCTGCACTCCAACATCAACGATCGCGAGCGGCTCGATGCCTGGCTGGCGGCCCGCGATGGTGAGGCGGACATCATCATCGGCACCCGCTCGGCCCTGTTCACGCCGATGAAGAATCCCGGCCTGATCATCATCGACGAGGAACATGACGCCTCCTATAAACAGCAGGAAGGCCTGCGCTATCACGCCCGCGATCTCGCGCTGGTCCGTGCTCGCCAGGAAAACCTGCCTATCGTGCTCGGCTCGGCGACGCCCTCGCTGGAGAGCCTGCACAACGCCCACAGCGGCCGCTACGCGCTGCTCAGGCTGAGCCAGCGCGCCGGCAATGCCCAGCAGCCGCGTTTCCTGCGTCTGGATGTGAAAAGCCGCCCCCTGGACGCCGGCATATCCGGCCCGCTGCAACAGGCCATCGGCCAGACGCTCGCAGCCGGGCAGCAAGTACTGGTCTACCTCAACCGCCGTGGCTTCGCCCCAACCCTGCTTTGCCACGACTGCGGCTGGCTCAGCCAGTGCCCGCGCTGCGATGCGCGCATGACCCTGCACCAACGGCACAACGAACTGCGCTGCCACCACTGCGGGCACGCCGAGCGGCCGCCGCGCAACTGCCCCGACTGCGGCAAGGTAGACCTGCGTCCGGTCGGCGCCGGGACCGAGCGCGCCGAAGAGCGGCTCGGCGTCCTGTTCCCCGATTACCCGGTGCTGCGCATCGACCGCGACAGCACGGCGCGCAAGGGCGCGATGGAAAAGATGTTCACAACTATCAACCGTGGCGAGCCCTGCCTGTTGGTCGGCACCCAGATGCTCGCCAAGGGCCACCATTTTCCGCGGGTGACCCTGGTGGCGATTCTCGATGCCGACGGCGGGCTGTTTTCCGCCGATTTTCGCGCCAGCGAGCGGATGGCCCAGTTGATCGTGCAGGTCGCTGGGCGCGCCGGACGCGCGGAGGAACCGGGCAAGGTGATCATCCAGACGCACCTGGCCGACCACCCGCTGCTGGTGCAGCTGACCGACCAGGGCTATTTCGCCTTCGCCGAGCAGGCGCTGTCCGAACGGCGCGCCGCCGGCCTGCCGCCCTTCAGCCATCTGGCATTGCTGCGCGCCGAAGCGCAGAAGCCCGGTCAGGCCGAGGCCTTCCTCGACGAAGCCTGCACGCTGGCGGAGCAGACGCTCGGGCAGCTGCAGCTCAGCGGCATCGAGCTGCTCGGCCCGGTGCCGGCGCCGATGGAACGTCGCGCCGGGCGCTACCGGGCGCAGCTGCTGCTGCAGGGCAACGCCCGCGCGGCCCTGCATCGCCTGATGGATGCCTGGGTGCCACTGCTCGAGCAGCTGCCCGGCGGACGCGCCGTGCGCTGGAGCCTGGATGTCGACCCGATCGATCTGCTCTGATGGTGCCGTCGGAACGCATGACTTTCCGGCAGCGCGAACCACACGGCTTGAAGCCACACCCATCACGCCCCGATAATGCCGGGTTTTCGCGCACTTCCTGCGGACCGAGCCGACCATGAAAGACAGCATTCGCCACCTGATCCAGCAAGCCCTTGTTCGCCTGACCAGCGAGGGCGTGCTGCCGGAGGGACTGACGCCCGCGATCCAGGTGGAAAACACCAAGGACAAGAGCCACGGTGACTTCGCCAGCAACATCGCCATGATGCTGGCCAAACCAGCCGGCATGAAGCCGCGCGACCTGGCCGAGAAGCTCATCGCCGCGCTGCCGCAGGACGCGCAGATCAGCAAGGTCGAGATTGCCGGCCCGGGCTTTCTCAACTTCTTCCAGAACAGCGACGCCCTGGCCCAGCGCCTCGAAACCGCTCTGGCCGATGCGCAACTTGCGGTGCACAAGGCGAGCGCCAAGCAGCGTGTGGTGATCGACCTGTCCTCGCCGAACCTGGCCAAGGAGATGCACGTCGGCCACCTGCGCTCGACCATCATCGGCGATGCGGTGGGCCGGGTGCTGGAGTTCCTCGGCGACGAGGTGATCCGGCAGAATCACGTCGGCGACTGGGGAACCCAGTTCGGCATGCTGCTGGCCTATCTTGAGGAGAAGCCGGCCGCCGCGGAAAGCGAGCTGGCCGACCTCGAGCAGTTCTACCGCGCCGCCAAGCAGCGCTTCGACGAGTCACCCGAGTTCGCCGATCGCGCCCGTGAACTGGTGGTCAAACTGCAGGCGGGCGATGACCAGTGTCTGAGCCTCTGGACGCGCTTCAACGATATCTCGCTGTCGCACTGCCAGAAGATCTATGACCGTCTCAACGTCAAGCTGACCCCGGCTGACGTCAAGGGCGAAAGCGCCTACAACGCCGACCTGGCGGACATCGTCGAGGCCCTGCGCGAGAAGGGCCTGCTCACCGAAGACAATGGCGCCCAGTGCGTCTTCCTCGATGAATTCAAGAACGCCGAAGGCAACCCGCTGCCGGTGATCGTGCAGAAGGCCGGTGGCGGCTATCTCTACGCAACCACCGACCTGGCCGCCATGCGCTATCGCAGCCAGCAGCTGCACGCCGACCGCGTGTTGTATTTCGTCGACCAGCGCCAGGCCCTGCATTTCCAGATGGCCTTCGAAGTGGCCCGCCGAGCAGGCTTCGTCCATGAAGGCATGCAGCTCGAGCACATGGGCTTCGGCACCATGAACGGCGCCGACGGCCGCCCGTTCAAGACCCGCGATGGCGGCACGGTCAAGCTGATCGACCTGCTCGACGAAGCCGAGCAGCGCGCCTATGCCCTGGTCAAGGGCAAGAACCCGGAGCTCGACGAAGCCGAGCTGCGTCAGATCGCCCGTGCGGTGGGCATCAGCGCGGTCAAGTACGCCGACCTGTCCAAGCATCGCACCAGCGATTACCGCTTCAACTTCGAACTGATGCTGAGCTTCGAAGGCAACACCGCACCCTACCTGCTCTATGCCTACACCCGCGTGGCCAGTGTGTTCCGCAAGCTGGGCAAGGGTATCGACGAGATCAGCGGGCAGATCGAACTGGACGCCGAGCAGGAGCTCGCCTTGGCCGCCAGGCTCGCCCAGTTCGGCGAAGTGCTGAACAGCGTCGGCGAGAAAGGCGAACCGCACCTGCTGTGCGCTTACCTTTACGACCTGGCCGGGTTGTTCTCCAGTTTCTACGAGCACTGCTCGATTCTCAGCGCCGAACAGGATGCGCAAAAGCAGAGCCGCCTGCGTCTGGCCGCCCTGACCGGCCACACCCTCAAGCAGGGCCTGGAACTGCTCGGCCTGGAACCACTGGAGCGCATGTAAGTGGCAGCAAGGAAGAAAGCCGCGCCCAAACGAGGCGCCAGCCGTTATCAGGCGCCGGCCAAGCAGCCCGTGCCTGGCTGGATCTGGCTGGTCTGCGGCCTGGTCATCGGCGGCTTCATCATGTTCCTGATGAGCCTCGAGCCGGGCGGCGAGGAGGTCAAACGCAACAAGGACGCGCCCAGGACTGCGATCAAGGAGCAACCCAAGCGCACGCCCGCCAACGAGCAGCCACCCAAGCCGAAGTATGACTTCTATACCTTGCTGCCCGAATCCGAAGTGATTCTGCCGCCGGAAACCAAACAGCCTGAACCGCCGACTGCGCCGGTCACAGCCGAAGAAGCGGCGAAGATCGACGAGGCACGCGCCCAGGCCGCGCTCAACGGCCAGGTGCCACCGCCACCACCGACCGTCGCCAAGGCACCGGTGACGCAGTTCTTCCTGCAGGCCGGCTCGTTCCGCCAACAGGCAGAGGCCGACCGGGTGCGCGCGCAGATCATCCTGCTCGGCCAGGATGTGCGGGTGGAAAGCGTCAAGGTTCGCGACGAGCCCTGGTACCGGGTACTGGTCGGCCCGTTCAGCAGCCGCGAACAACTCAATGCAGCGCAGAAGACCCTTGGGGCAAGCGGCTACAAGAACCTGCTGTTGCAGCAACGACAGACGCGCTAAATGAAAACGCCGGGCATGACCCGGCGTTTTTGATTGAGCCGAGAAACCCTGCTCAGCTTTCCCGCGGCGCGTAGGCGAAGACATCGGCGCGCATCTGATGCGGGTCCATTCCCGCCTCCACCAGCGCATCCAGAGTGCCGTAAACCATCGAGGGCGAGCCGCTGGCATAGATATGCAGCGGCTTGAGGTCGCTGAAGTCTTCGCGAATCGCCTCGTGCAGCATCCCGCAGCGCCCTTCCCAGCCGCAGACATCACTGACCACGCGGTGCAGATGCAGGTTGCTCATGCTCTGCCACTCCTCCCAGTGCGGCAGTCGATAGAAGTCTTCCGGTCGCCGCACCCCCCAGTACAGATGCACCGGATGCTGAAAACCGGCAGCGCGGCAGTACTCGATCAGGCTGTGCATCTGCGCCATGCCAGTGCCGGCGGCGATCAGTACCAGCGGACCCTCCGGCAGTTCGGCCAGGTGCGTGTCGCCGAAGGGCATCTGGATTCGAGCGAAGCCCTGGCGACGCAGGAACGTCAACAACTCGATAGCAGATTCCTCGCGAGCCAACACGTGCAGCTCCAGCTCGCGGCCACTGCCCGGCGCCGAGGCCAGCGAAAAAGCCGACCACTCGCCATCCTCGCGCTGCAGCAGCAGATACTGACCGGCGTGATAACGCGGCTGACGCCCGGCCGGCAGGCGCAGGCGCAGGCGCACCACGTCACCACCCACCTCTTCGTAGTCACTGAGCTGGCAGCTCAGCTCGCGCACCGGTAGTTCGCCGGGCGCCAGCACACCATCCCAGAGCAGCACACAGTCTTCCAGCGGCTCGGCCAGGCAGGCCAGCAGCTCGCCGTGGTCGCGCACCTCGCCGTCCTGGCGCACACGGCCCTCGACCAGCAGCGAGGCACAGATATGGCAATTGCCATTGCGGCAGCTCTGCGGGCATTCGTAGCCCAGCCGCTTGGCTGCATCGAGTAGGCGTTCGCCGGGTCGCACATCGAGCACGGCGCCGGAGGGCTGCAAGGTCACTTTCATCTGCACGTCTTTTCTGTGAACGGGAGAACCCGTCAAGGCTTCGGGCGGGCTCGGGCCCGCCTCTTCGGTTATGTCAGTCGATACCCAGCTGCGACCAGAGTTCATCGACCCGCTGCTTGATCGCCGGGTCCTGGACGATGGCCCGGCCCCATTCACGATTGGTCTCACCCGGCCACTTGTGCGTCGCATCCAGGCCCATCTTCGAGCCCAGCCCGGAGATCGGCGAGGCAAAATCCAGGTAGTCGATCGGCGTGTTGTCGATCATCACCGTGTCGCGCTTGGGGTCCATGCGCGTGGTAATGGCCCAGATCACGTCGTTCCAGTCGCGGGCATTGATGTCGTCGTCGGTGACGATGACGAACTTGGTGTACATGAACTGGCGCAGGAACGACCAGACACCAAGCATCACTCGTTTGGCATGGCCGGGATACTGCTTCTTCATGGTCACCACCGCCATGCGGTAGGAACAACCTTCCGGTGGCAGATAGAAGTCGACGATCTCCGGGAACTGCTTCTGCAGGATCGGCACGAACACCTCGTTCAGCGCGACACCGAGAATCGCCGGCTCATCCGGCGGACGTCCGGTGTAGGTGCTGTGGTAGATCGGATTCTTGCGGTGGGTGATGCGCTCGACGGTGAACACCGGGAAGCGGTCCACCTCGTTGTAGTAGCCGGTGTGATCGCCGTAGGGCCCCTCATCGGCCATCTCGCCGGGATGGATATGCCCTTCGAGGACGATCTCGGCATACGCCGGCACCTGCAGATCGGAGCCGACCGCCTTGACCAGCTCGGTGCGCGAGCCGCGCAGCAGGCCGGCAAAGGCATATTCGGACAGCGTATCGGGCACCGGCGTGACCGCGCCGAGAATGGTCGCAGGATCGGCACCCAGCGCCACCGCCACCGGGTACGGCCGATCCGGATACTTCTCGCACCATTCGCGGAAATCCAGCGCTCCGCCACGGTGGCTCAGCCAGCGCATGATGACCTTGTTACGACCGATGACCTGCTGACGGTAGATGCCGAGGTTCTGCCGTTCCTTGTTCGGGCCCTTGGTGATAGTCAGGCCCCAGGTGATCAGCGGCGCGGCGTCACCCGGCCAGCAATGCTGCACCGGAATCTTCGCCAGGTCGACGTCGTCACCTTCGAGGATCACTTCCTGGCAGGGCGCGTCCTTGAGTACCTTGGGCGCCATGCTGATGACCTTCTTGTAGATCGGCAGCTTGCTCCAGGCGTCCTTCAGGCCCTTCGGCGGCTCCGGCTCCTTGAGAAAGGCCAGTAGCTTGCCGATCTCACGCAGTTCGGACACATCGTCGGCGCCCATACCGAGAGCGACCCGCTGGGGCGTGCCGAACAGATTGCCGAGCACCGGCATGTCGAAACCGGTCGGATTTTCGAAGAGCAACGCCGGGCCCTGCTTACGCAAGGTGCGGTCGCAGATTTCGGTCATTTCCAGCACGGGGGAGACGGCAGCCGTGACGCGCTTGAGCTCACCGCGTTTTTCCAGGCCGCTGATAAAGTCGCGCAGATCGCGATACTGCATGCTTGAGCCTCGCATGGGCCGGCAGGGTCGGGGCGCAAAGTTTAGCGCCGGCGTCGGGTTTTCCAAAATCTGCAGACAGACAAAGGCCGGGTTTCCCCGGCCTTGTTGGCAACGACGAGTCGCTTACTTGCGCTTCATGGACATGAAGAATTCGTCGTTGGTCTTGGTGTCCTTGAGCTTGTCGAGGAGGAACTCGATGGCGGCGATCTCGTCCATCGGGTGCAGCAGCTTGCGCAGAATCCAGATGCGCTGCAGCTCGTCCTCGGCGGTCAGCAACTCCTCGCGGCGAGTGCCGGAGCGGTTGATGTTGATGGCCGGGAACACGCGCTTCTCGGCGATGCGGCGATCCAGCTGCAGTTCGAGGTTGCCGGTGCCCTTGAATTCCTCGTAGATCACCTCGTCCATCTTCGAGCCGGTTTCCACCAGCGCGGTGGCGAGGATGGTCAGCGAGCCGCCCTCCTCGATGTTGCGCGCTGCGCCGAAGAAGCGCTTGGGCTTCTCCAGCGCGTGGGCGTCGACACCACCGGTCAGCACCTTGCCGGAGCTCGGGATCACGGTGTTGTAGGCGCGCGCCAGACGAGTGATGGAGTCGAGCAGGATGACGACGTCCTTCTTGTGCTCGACCAGGCGCTTGGCCTTCTCGATCACCATCTCGGCGACCTGCACGTGGCGGGTCGGCGGTTCGTCGAAGGTAGAGGCAACCACTTCGCCGCGCACGGTGCGCTGCATCTCGGTCACTTCTTCCGGGCGTTCGTCGATCAGCAAAACAATCAGATGGCACTCGGGGTTGTTGCGGGTGATGTTGCTGGCGATGTTCTGCAGCATGATCGTCTTGCCCGCCTTCGGCGGTGCGACGATCAGGCCACGCTGGCCCTTGCCGATCGGCGCGCAGAGGTCGATCACGCGGCCAGTCAGGTCTTCGGTGGAACCGTTGCCGGCTTCCATCTTCAGGCGCTGGTTGGCGAACAGCGGAGTCAGGTTCTCGAAGAGGATCTTGTTCTTCGCGTTCTCCGGTCGATCGTAGTTGATCGAGTCGACCTTGAGCAGGGCGAAGTAACGCTCGCCTTCCTTGGGCGGGCGGATCTTGCCGATGATGGTGTCACCGGTGCGCAGATTGAAGCGGCGGATCTGGCTGGGCGAGACATAGATGTCGTCCGGGCCGGCCAGATAGGAAGAATCCGCGGAGCGCAGGAAGCCGAAACCGTCCTGGAGAATCTCCAGCACGCCATCACCGGAGATTTCCTCGCCGCTTTTCGCGTGCTTTTTCAGCAGGGAGAAAATCACGTCCTGCTTGCGCGAACGGGCCATGTTGTCGATGCCCATCTGTTCGGCCATTTCCAGCAGTTCGGTGATGGGCTTTTGCTTGAGTTCGGTCAGATTCATAGAAAGAGATCAGGAAGGATGTAGAAAGCGATTAGCTTGAGAAGCCGCGCAGCAGGAGACGAACGAGGCTCGTTGTGCTTTATGAGGCTGAAGTGCGTCGGCGACGGCATGCAGAGGGCGACGGAAGAAAGCGTCGCGAGGCCGAATTTAGCACCGTGCAGGCGAAGCGTCCACCCTGCCGAAGAAAAAAGCCCCCGCAAGTGCGAGGGCTTTGGAGGCGATCTTCGTCGTACTCAGATGTTGCTGTCGAGGAAGGCAGCCAGCTGCGACTTGGACAGTGCGCCGACCTTGGTCGCTTCGACGTTACCGTTCTTGAACAGCATCAGCGTCGGGATACCGCGCACACCGTACTTCGGCGGAGTTTCCTGATTCTCGTCGATGTTCAGCTTGCAGACCTTCAGGCGGCCTTCGTAATCCTTGGCGATCTCGTCGAGTACCGGCGCGATCATCTTGCAGGGGCCGCACCACTCAGCCCAGTAGTCGACCAGCACGGGACCGTCGGCCTGGAGGACGTCCTGCTCGAAACTGCTGTCGCTGACATTGTTGATGTATTCGCTCATGGATTTTCTCCAGGGTCGGAACAGAAAGGTCGCCATCATAGCCCTACTGCGGGCGGATCGAAAGCCGCAGACCCGCCAGCGGGCCACGAGCAGCCGATCAGAGGCTCTGCTGCGGCGAAGACTGCGTTGGCGGATCGGGGCGATCATGTCAGGATGTCGGGGTTTTGCATCGAGACTGCCCAATGCGCCAGAACACCGCCGAGACCTTTCCCATGATCGCTGCCCTGGATCTGGGCTCGAACAGTTTTCACATGGTGCTCGCGCGCACCAGCAATGGCGAAATGCGCATCCTTGAACGTCTCGGCGAAAAGGTCCAGCTGGCCGCCGGGATCGACGAAAACCGCTTGCTCGACGAAGCCGCCATGCAGCGCGGACTCGACTGCCTGCGGCGGTTTGCTCAGCTGGTCAATCATCTGCCGCAGGGCGCCGTACGCATCGTCGGCACCAACGCGCTGCGTGAGGCGCGCAATCGCGCCACCTTCATCCGCCGCGCCGAAGAGATCATCAACCATCAGGTGGAAGTCATCTCCGGCCGCGAAGAGGCGCGCTTGATCTATCTGGGCGTGTCGCACACCATCCCGAGCGGTTCGGGCCGGCGGCTGGTAGCCGATATCGGCGGTGGCAGCACCGAGTTCATCATCGGCGAAGGCTTCGAATCGCAGCTGCGCGAAAGCCTGCAGATGGGCTGCGTAAGCTACACCCAGCGTTTCTTCCGTGACGGCAAGATCACCCCGGCACGCTACGCTCAGGCCTACACCGCGGCGCGGGTCGAGCTGATGGGCATCGAGCATGGCCTGCGCCGGCTCGGCTGGCAGGAGTCCATCGGCGCATCCGGCACCATCCGCGCCGTCGGGCTGGCGATCAAGAGCGGCGGCATGGGCAACGGTGAGGCCAACGTCGAAGGTATCGGCTGGCTCAAGCGCAAGCTGTTCAAGCTCGGCGAGGTGGACAAGATCGATATCGACGGCGTCAAGCCCGATCGCCGCGGCGTGTTTCCCGCTGGCCTGGCGATTCTCGAGGCGATCTTCGATGCCCTGGAGATCAGCAGCATGACCCATTCCGAGGGTGCCCTGCGCGAAGGGGTGCTCTATGACCTGCTGGGCCGCCACCATGACGAGGACATTCGTGATCGCTCGCTGAGCTTCCTGATGGAGCGCTACCACGTCGACATGGAGCAGGCCGCGCGGGTCGAGGCCAAGGCGCTGGAGGCTTTCGACCAGGTGGCCGAAGCCTGGAACCTGGATCAGGACTGGCACCGCGAGCTGCTCGCCTGGGCAGCACGGGTGCACGAAGTGGGCTTGGACATCGCCCACTACCACTACCACAAGCACGGCGCCTACCTGATCGAGCACTCCGATCTGCCCGGTTTCTCGCGCCAGGACCAGCTCATGCTGGCGCTACTGGTGCGCGGCCACCGGCGCAACATCCCACAGGACAAGTTCGGCGAACTCGGTGCCGACGCCGACGCCCTGGTTCGTCTGTGCATCCTTTTGCGCTTCGCGATCCTGTTCCACCACATCCGCGGCGCCAATGCCGTCTCCGACGTGCAACTGAAGGCCGACGAGCGCAGCCTGGAGCTGATCTTCCCGATCGACTGGCTGAACGCCAACCCGCTGACCCGCGCCGACTTCGAGGCCGAAGCCGCCTGGCTCGCGCGCGTGGGCTACGACCTGCGCATGAAATGAAACAAGGGCCCGCAGGGGCCCTTGTTCATTCAGTCAACCGGCAGCCAGCCCGAACTCAACGCGTCCCGACCTGCGGTCCGGTGAGACGCTCGAGCAAAGTGCTCTGCACGTTGCGCGCGTTCTGGTTGCCGGTCGGGCTGTTGCGCACGTAGCTGCCGTCAGGCTGCAGGATCCAGCTCTGGGTGTTGTCGCTGAGGAAGCCCTCCAGCTCTTTCTTCACCCGCGTCACCAGCTTCTTGCCCTCGACCGGGAAGCAGGTTTCCACCCGCCGATCGAGATTGCGCTCCATCCAGTCCGCACTGGAGAGATAGAGTTTCTCGTCGCCATCGTTCTGGAAGTAGAACACCCGGCTGTGCTCGAGGAAGCGACCGATGATCGAGCGCACATGAATGTTGTGCGAGACCCCAGCGATGCCAGGGCGCAGGCAGCACATGCCGCGCACGATAAGGTCCACACGCACGCCGGTCTGGCTGGCCTTGTACAGCGCCTTGATCATCTTCGGATCGGTCAGTGCGTTGATCTTCAGGATGATGTGCGCCGGCCGGCCCTCGGCCGCATGCTGGGTCTCCTGGGTGATCAAGTCGAGCAGCGTCTTCTTCAGCGTGAAGGGCGCGTGCAGCAGCTTCTTCATGCGCATGGTTTTGCCCATGCCGATCAACTGACTGAACAGCTTGGAGACGTCCTCGCAGAGCGCGTCGTCCGAGGTCAGCAGGCTGTAGTCGGTGTACAGCCGCGCGTTGGCCGCGTGGTAGTTGCCGGTGCCCAGGTGCGCGTAGCGGCAGAGCTCGCCGTTCTCGCGACGCAGGATCAGCATCATCTTGGCGTGGGTCTTGTAGCCGACCACGCCGTAGATAACCACCGCGCCGGCCTGCTGCAGGCGGCTGGCCAGCTGCAGGTTGGATTCCTCGTCGAAGCGGGCGCGCAGTTCGATCACCGCAGTGACCTCCTTGCCGCTGCGCGCCGCATCCACCAGCGCGTCGACGATCTCGGAGTTGGCGCCGGAGCGGTAAAGCGTCTGCTTGATCGCCAGCACGCAGGGGTCCTTGGCCGCCTCGCGCAGCAGGTCGACCACCGGCGTGAACGACTCGAAGGGGTGCAGCAGCAGGATGTCCTGCTTGTTGATCACGCTGAAGATCTTGTCGCTGTTCTGCAGGAGCTTCGGAATCGACGGGGTGAACGGGCTGTATTGCAGCTCCGGGTGGCTGTCCAGGCCGGTGATGCTGAACAGCCGGGTCAGGTTGACCGGGCCGTTGACCCGGTACATCTCACTCTCGCCGAGGCTGAATTGCTTGAGCAGGAAGTCCGCCAGGTGTTGCGGACAGGTGTCGGCCACCTCGAGACGCACGGCATCGCCGTAACGCCGCGAGATCAGCTCGCCACGCAGCGCGCGGGCCAGGTCCTCGACGTCCTCGGTGTCCACCGAGAGGTCGGCGTTACGGGTGAGGCGGAACTGGTAGCAGCCCTTGACCCGCATGCCATGGAACAGGTCGTCGGCGTGGGCATGGATCATCGAGGAGAGGAAGACGAAATTGTCGCCTGGACCACCGACCGACTCCGGCACGCGAATCACCCGCGGCAGCAGCCGTGGCGCCGGGATGATCGCCAGACCGGAATCGCGACCGAACGCATCGACGCCCTCCAGCTCGACGATGAAGTTCAGGCTCTTGTTCACCAGCAGCGGGAACGGGTGGGTCGGATCGAGTCCGATCGGCGTGACGATCGGTGCGATCTCGTCACGGAAGTAGCGGCGCACCCATGCCTTGAGCTTGGCCGTCCAGTGCCGGCGGCGGATGAAACGGATCTGGTGTTCGGCCAGCGCCGGCAGCAGCACGTCGTTGAGGATCGCGTACTGGCGGTCGACCTGCTCATGCACCAGCTCGGAAATGCGCGCCAGCGCCTGATGCGGCTGCAGACCATCGGCGCCGGCCTGCTCGCGGGCGAAGGTGACGCGCTTCTTCAACCCGGCAACGCGAATCTCGAAGAACTCGTCGAGGTTGCTGGAGAAGATCAACAGGAACTTCAGCCGTTCCAGCAGCGGATAGGACTCGTCCAGCGCCTGCTCCAGCACGCGGATGTTGAACTGCAGCTGGGAAAGCTCGCGGTGGATGTACAGCGCGCTGTCATCCAGATTGGTCACCGGTGCGACCGGCGCCTCCTCGACGACTTCCGGCGGCGCGGAAGGCACCGCTACCGCTTCCGGCTCGACCACCTCCAGCGCCTCGCTGACGACGGCGTCCTGCAGATCCTTTTCGCTGAGTCCCTGGTTGATCATCGCTTTGCCTCGAAAAGGGCTCACTGGCCCCGTTTTAATTGTTGTGCCGCCTGCTTGGCGAAGTAGGTGAGGATGCCATCGGCCCCGGCGCGCTTGAAGCCGACCAAAGACTCAAGGATGACGGCCTCGCTCAGCCAGCCGTTCTGGATGGCGGCCATGTGCATGGCGTACTCGCCGCTGACCTGATAGACGAAGGTCGGCGCCTTGAAGGCCTCCTTCACCCGCCAGACGATGTCCAGGTACGGCAGGCCGGGCTTGACCATGACCATGTCGGCGCCTTCGGCCAGGTCCGCGCCCACCTCGTGAAGTGCCTCGTCGCCGTTGGCCGGGTCCATCTGGTAGGTGTTCTTGTTGCTCTTGCCGAGATTCGCTGCCGAACCCACCGCATCGCGGAACGGGCCGTAGTAGGCACTGGCGTACTTGGCCGAATAGGCCATGATGCGCACGTTGTGGTGGTCGGCCACTTCCAGCGCCTCGCGGATCGCCTGAATGCGGCCATCCATCATGTCCGACGGCGCGACCACCTGGGCACCGGCCTCGGCATGGGAGAGCGCCTGCTTGACCAGCGCATCGACGGTGACGTCGTTCTGTACGTAGCCGTTGTCGTCGAGGATGCCGTCCTGGCCGTGAGTGGTGAACGGATCGAGCGCGACGTCGGTGATGATGCCCAGCTCCGGGAAGCGCGCACGCAACGCACGGGTTGCGCGCTGGGCGATACCGTCCGGATTCCAGGCTTCGGCGGCATCCAGGGATTTCTTCTCCAGCGGTGTCACCGGGAACAGCGCCAGTGCCGGGATGCCGAGCGCCACCAGCTCCTCGGCCTCCTCGAGCAGCAGGTCGATGGACAGCCGCTCGACGCCGGGCATCGACGGCACGGCTTCGCGACGGTTCTCGCCATCGAGCACGAACACCGGGAGGATCAGGTCATCGACCGTCAGCACGTTCTCGCGCACCAGACGGCGGGAAAACTCGTCGCGACGGTTGCGGCGCAGGCGGGTGGCGGGGAACAGGCGGCTGGCAGGAACGAAACTCACAACGGACTCCTGGCCCGCAGAACGGGCGAATATGACGTTTATAGGCCTGAAGCATGACGAAATGATGACAGCGCCATGCCGCCGGGCCTGCGAAATCGCCCCATTGTCGCCAGCCCCGCCCACGACTGCCAGTGCTTTGAGCGAGCGTAAAGCAGCGGGCCAGACCCGCGGCAATGAACACCGGGCGGTCAGGCGAATCCAAACCAGCATGCGGGGCTTACCTGGAACCGCCCCAGGTATTAGCATCGAGCCCATCCGCAGCGCCCACCCCAGGGCCGTTGAAACTGACCAGGAGTATCGATATGAACAAGAAAGTCGCCGTGATCCTATCCGGCTGTGGCGTCTACGACGGCTCGGAGATCTATGAGAGCGTCATCACCCTGCTGCGCCTGGACCAGCGCGGCGTCAAGGTGCAGTGCTTCGCACCGAACATTGCGCAGATGCATGTGATCAACCACCTGACCGGCGAGGAAATGCCGGAATCGCGCAACGTACTGACCGAATCGGCACGCCTGGCCCGTGGCGAAATCAAGGATCTGCGCGAGGCACGCGCCGAGGATTTCGACGCGCTGATCATGCCTGGCGGCTTCGGTGCCGCGAAGAACCTCTCCACCTTCGCCACCGAAGGTGCGAACAGCAAGGCCCTGCCGGACGTGGTGGCGCTGGTCAAGGCCTTCGCCGAGGCGCGCAAGCCGGTCGGCATGATGTGCATCGCGCCGACCATGGCCGCGGAGATCTTCGGCTCCGGCGTGATCTGCACCCTCGGCAGCGACGACGCCGACGCCGCCAAGGCCGTCGGCCAGATGGGTGCCAGCCACCAGGCCTGCGAGGTCAGCGACATCGTGGTGGACAAGCAGCACCGCCTGGTCACCACCCCGGCCTACATGCTGGCGCAGTCCATCAGCGAAGCGGCGTCCGGCATCTACAAGCTGGTCGACCGAGTGCTGGAGATGACCACCGAGGACTGATTCTTCGAACAGGCTGTAAATCCCGGGGCAACCCGGGATTTTTTTGCGCGAAAGTCGCCAAAGCCGCGGGTGCTCTTGCCGTTGGCCTGTTCAGCCCGGGCGACCTCGGGCAGTTTGGTCCGACCCTCTTCAGGAATGCCGACCATGAACCATGACGACGCGCTGCTCGCCGAGCAGGCCCAGGCGGTACGCCAGATGTTCGAGCGCATCCCCTTCAACCAGGCCCTGGGCATCGAGCTCGATGAGATCTCCACGTCGCGGGTGGTGATGCACCTGCCAATGAAGCCCGAGCTGGTCGGCAACTTCGTCCATGGCATCCTCCACGGCGGCGTGATCGCCTCGTTGCTCGACGTCGCCGGTGGCGCCATGGCGATGCTGGGCGCCTTCGACAAGCATCGTCACCTGACCATGCAGGAACGCGCCGCCCGCCTATCCCGCCTCGGCACCATCGACCTGCGCATCGACTATCTGCGCCCCGGCCGCGGCACGCGCTTCACTGCCAGCGCGACCCTGCTGCGCTCGGGCAACAAGGTCGCTGTGGTACGTTCGGAGCTGCACAGCGAATCGGACACGCTGATCGCCGTGGGCACCGGCACTTATCTTTGCGGCTGACCGACCGATAGGAGATTGGCGGCCGGGGTGCGCTCTCGTACACTCTGCCGCACATAGCCATGAGCCATCATCTCCACGAGGCAGGACGCCCGACAGTTCGAGTGCCGCCGCGTGTCCAGACTGCTTTTTTCCGACCTGCCCGCCGACCAAGTTGCCCTGCTCGGGCATAGCCACGACCCGCTGCTGGTCGTACTCTCCTATCTGATCGCCAGCGCCGCGGCCTTCACCGCCCTGGCCCTGGCCAAGCGGGTCAGCCGCAGCAGCAGCCCGCGCGGGCGCGAGCTCTGGCGCTGGGTCGGCGCCTTCGCCCTGGGCGGCGGAATCTGGTCGATGCATTTCATCGGCATGCTGGCCTTCCGCGCGCCGCTGGACATTCGCTACGAGCACGGCATCACCGCCCTTTCGCTACTGATCGCCGTGGCGGTGTCCTACGTGGTGATGCGCGTGCTTGGCCGCGATCGGTTGAGCGTGGCGCAGTACGCCCTGGCCGGGACCGCTGCCGGCATCGGCATTGCGGCGATGCATTACACCGGGATGGCCGCGATCCGTTCGCTGGCCACGCTGTACTACGCGCCGCTGGCCTTCGCCGCCTCGGTGCTGATCGCCATCGGCGCCTCCATCGCCGCATTGGTAATGGGCTTCCACTTCAGCAGCAGCCAGAGCCGCCATCAGCGTTGGCAACGCCTGCTCTGCAGCCTGGTGATGGGCGCGGCGATCGTCTCCATGCACTACACCGGGATGCACGCGCTGACCCTGGCTGTCCCCGCCGGTCTCGTGGAGCATGCCGCGCCATTCGGCAGCCATACCGGCCAGGGCGCCCTCGCCTCGGCGATCGGCCTGGTAGCCCTGCTGGTGATCGTCATCGGCATTGCTGCGAGCTGGGCCGAACAGCGCTTCAGCGAGCAGCGCCAGGCGCTCGATCTGGCCGAGCACCAGCTCAATGCGATGACCCACTATGACCCGCTGACCAACCTGTTCAACGGCCGTGCCTTCACCGAGATGGTCACCCAGGTGCTGGCCGTGCGCGCGGAACGCCAGGCGCTGGCCGTACTGGTGGTGGACCTGGACAGCTTCAAGCGCATCAACGACAGCCTCGGCCACCGCAGCGGCGACCTGGCGCTGCAGCAGACGGCGCAGCGCATTCGCGCGGTGCTCGGTCAGCACGACATGCTGGCGCGCTTCTCCGGCGACGAGTTCTGCGTGCTCACCCTGGGCGCATGGGAGCACGCCCAGGCACTGGCCAACCGGATCCTCGAGCAGCTGCGCCCACCGTTCGTCCTCGGCGACACCCAGCTGCGCCTTACGGCCAGCATCGGCATCAGTCAGTACCCGGAGGATGGCCTCAACTTCGATGCCCTGTTCCGCCACGCCGGCCTGGCCGTCGGACAGTGCAAGGCCAGCGGCCGCAACCGCAGCCTGCGCTTCAACCCGGCTCTGGAACTGCGCGCCCAGGAAGACCTGTCGTTGGAGCAGGACCTGCGCCGCGCGCTGAACGAGAACCTGCTCAGCGTGCACTACCAGCCCATCGTCGACGGCCGCAGCGGGCGTCCGGTGAGCCTCGAAGCATTGGTGCGCTGGCAGCATCCGCAGCAGGGATTCATCAGTCCGGAGCGCTTCGTCGGGCTGGCCGAGCAGCACGGTTTCGTCGCCGAGCTGGACACCTGGGTGGCGCGCCGTGCCTGCGCCGACCTGGCCGGGCTGCTGGGCGAAGGTCACGATCTGCGCATGGCGGTCAATTGCTCGGCGCTCAACCTATCCAACCCGCAGATGCCCACGGTGGTTGCGCGGATTCTCGAGCGCACGGGGCTCGAGCCGGCGCGGCTGACCGTGGAAGTCACCGAGAACGCCCTGATGAACAGCCTCGGCGCGGCGATCCGCACGCTGGATGCGGTGCGCGAGCTGGGCGTGAAGGTTTCGATCGATGATTTCGGCAGCGGCTATTCCTCGCTGGCGTACCTGCGTCAGCTGCCGGTCGATACGCTCAAGGTCGACCGCGCCTTCGTCCGGGAAATCGCCGAGCAGGCCAACGACCGCGCCATCACCGCGGCGATCATCGCCATGGCGCACAAGCTGGGGCTGAAGGTGGTGGCCGAAGGGGTGGAAGAGGCGGTGCAGCTCGACTACCTGCGCGAGAACGGCTGCGACTTCATCCAGGGCTACTACTACAGCCGGCCGCTGCCGTTACCGGCGCTGCGCGACTGGCTGGCCGCGCGGCCGCTCACTGTGGCCGGGACAACCGCGTGAGCAGCCGGTCGAGCGCATTGGCGAACGCCTGTCGGTCACGCTCGCCGTAAGCTGCCTGGCCGCCACCCATCTGCCCCTGATCGCGCAGATCGGTGAACAGGTTGCGCACCGCCAGGCGCTCGCCCATGTTGCGCTCGTCGAACTCGCGCCCGCGCGGGTCGAGCGCGGCGACACCCTTCTTCACCAGCCGGTCGGCCAGCGGCACGTCGCTGCAGATCACCAGGTCACCGGGCTCGGCATGCTCGACCAGATAATCGTCCGCGGCATCCGGCCCGCTCGGCACGACGATCAGGCGCACACAGGCGAACGCCGGCTTGACCTGGCTCTGCCCGGCGACCAGCAGCACCTCGAACTTGCGCTTGAGGGCGAACTTGATCACCTGATCCTTGGCCGCGCGTGGGCAGGCGTCGGCGTCGATCCACACACGCATCGGTCCTGCCGCACTCATGCCGCGGCGCGCCGGACAGTCGCCAGCAGGGCCGCTGCCCCGGCGAACATGGTGGCAAAGCTGCGGTTGACCAGGCGCTGCTGACGCGGCGTACGCAGCAGGCGCAACACCTTGGCCGCAAGCCCGGTGTAGCCGGCCATGACCAGCAGATCGACCACCACCATGGTCGCCGCCATCTCACTGTACTGCAGCAGCAGCGGCCGCTGCGGATCGAGGAACTGCGGCAGCACCGCAAGGATGAAGACGATTGCCTTGGGATTGCTGGCATTGACCAGGAAGCCACGCAAGACCAGGCTCAGCGGCCGGCCGATGGGCCGCGGCGCGGCCGAGTCGTCCAGCGCTTCCGGTTGTGCCTGCCACTGCTTCCAGGCCAGCCAGAGCAGGTAGCAGACGCCGAACCACTTGATCAGGCCGAACGCCAGTTCCGAGGTCGCCAGTACCGCGCCGACACCGGCGGCGACCACGGCGATCTGCAGCACCAGCGCCAGCTGCAGACCGATGGCGTTCCAGTAGCCGCGCCAGAAGCCGTACTGCAAGCCGCAGGACATCGAAGCGATGGCCCCGGCCCCCGGCGACAGGCTGATCACCCAACAGGCGACGAAAAAGGCAAGCCAGGTTTCCAGCGTCATGGTCAGTCTCCCTTGGTCGAGCGCGCGAACTTGGCGCGATGGTCAGTCCGGCATGTCCTTGCCCAGTTTCACCGGTTCCTTCAGCTTGCGCTTCATGGCCTTGCGCATGCGGATGTTCAGCGCTTCGACGCCCAGCGAGAAGGCCATGGCGAAGTAGACGTAGCCCTTGGGTACATGCACGTCGAAGGCTTCGGCAATGAGTAGCGTACCGACGACGATGAGGAACGACAGGGCAAGAATCTTCAGCGTCGGATGCTTGTCGATGAAGTCGCTGATGGTACCCGCCGCCAGCATCATGACCAGCACGGCGATGACGATCGCGGCGACCATCACCGGAACGTTCTGCACCAGGCCCACCGCGGTGATTACCGAGTCCAGCGAGAAAATGATATCGATCACCGCGATTTGCAGGATGACCCCGAGGAACCCGGCCTTCACCCCGCTGCCAGCAGCCTGGTCCTCTTCCTCACCCTCGACGCTGTGCCAGATCTCCATGGTGCTCTTGAACAGGAGGAACAGGCCACCGAAGAACAGGATCAGGTCGCGCCCGGAAACACCCTCCCCAAGCACCGTGAACAGGTCGTTGGTCAGGCGCATCACCCAGGCGATGGACAGCAACAGCAGGATCCGCGTGCCCATGGCCAGCGCCAGGCCGAAGATGCGCGCCTTGGGCTGCTGCGCCTTGGGCAGGCGGCTGACCAGAATCGAGATGAAGATGATGTTGTCGATGCCCAGGACGATCTCCAGGGCAGTCAGGGTCAGAAAGGCGACCCATATTTCAGGGTTGCTGAGCCATTCCATAGGTTACTTCTCTGGGGTGGGAGGGTTGATCAGTTGCATGTCGCCGCCGCGCCAGCGGCGCACGGCTTTCTGGAAGAACAGGCTGTTGGGCACCTGGACGATGGCGCCGGTCTCGGCTTCGGCCACTTCCTCGAGGGTCGTGTAGAGCAGATTGATGTCGATGACGCGTCCCTTGACGATCGGCTTGTCGAACGCCTCGACGATCTCCACCACGTCGCCCAGGCGGAACGGACCGACGGTGAGGATCAGCACGGCACAGAGCAGGTTGGACAGCACGCTCCAGATCGCGAAGAAGGCGATCGCGGCTACCGCGACGAAACCAGAAATGGCCGTCCAGAGCACCGTGGCGGACACCCCGAAGCGCTCCAGCACCATGATCAGCGCACCGCCGATGATGAACCAGCGGATACCACCGCGCACCGGGATCAGCAACTCCGGCGGCAGCGGATAGCGCGACGACAGCCGGGTCAGTCCGCGCACGACCAGGCGCTGCAGCACATACGCCACCAACAGGATCAGCAGCACCTGCAGACCCAGCATCCACTGCAGGCGCCACTCCTCGATCAGGGCCAGCCAGGTTTCGTTCACGCGCTGGCCTCCAGTTGCGCCTGCAGGGCTTCCAGGGTTTCCAGTGCTTCCAGCCAGGCCTCTTCCAGCTCGCCTTCGCGAACCTTGAGCTCGGCCTGCTGGGCCAACAGCTCTCGCAGTTCGTCCTTGCGCGCCACCTCATAGAGCGCACTGTCGCCGAGTCGGGTTTCCAGTGCGGCCAGCTTTTCGTGCACACCAGCCAGGTCCTTCTCCAGCTTGTCGGCCTGGCGCTTGTGCGGCGCCAGCTGCTGACGCAGCGCGGCGGCGGCCTGGCGCTGGGCGCGCTTGTCGGTCTTGTCCACGGCAGGCTCGCCGCTCGCTACTGGTTGCTGGCGCGCCCGGTAGTCCACCAGCCAGCGCGCGTAATCCTCGAGATCGCCGTCGAAGTCCTGCACTCGGCCATCGGCCACCAGCAGAAATTCGTCGGTAGTGCTCTTGAGCAGATGGCGGTCGTGCGACACCACCAGCACCGCTCCCTCGAAGTCCTGCAGCGCCAGGGTCAGTGCCAGGCGCATTTCCAGGTCGAGGTGGTTGGTCGGTTCGTCGAGCAGCAGCAGGTTGGGCTTGCCCCAGGCGATCAGCGCCAGCGCCAGGCGCGCTTTCTCGCCACCGGAGAAGTTCAACACCGGCTCGTCGCAACGATCGCCGCGGAAATCGAAGCCGCCGAGGAAATCGCGCAGGGTCTGCTCACGCTCGTTGGCGGCGATGCGCTGCAGATGCAGCAGCGGACTGGCCTTGGGGTCGAGCGAATCGAGCTGGTGCTGGGCGAAGTAGCCGACCACCAGGTTCTCGCCGCGCTGCAGGCGGCCGCCGAGAGGCGAAAGCTCGCCGGAGAGCGTCTTGATCAGGGTCGATTTGCCGGCACCGTTAGGGCCGAGCAGGCCGATCCGTGCGCCGGGCACCAGCTGCAGCTTGACCTTGTCCAGCACCAGCTTGTCGCCATAGCCGAGACGGCCCTCGGCCAGATCCAGCAACGGGCTGGAGACCTTGTCGGCTTCGCGGAAACGGAAATCGAACGGCGAATCCACATGCGCCGGGGCCAGTTCCTCCAGCCGCTCCAACGCCTTGATCCGGCTCTGTGCCTGGCGCGCCTTGGTCGCCTTGGCCTTGAAGCGGCGGATGAAGCTTTCCATGTGCGCGCGCTGCGCCTGCTGCTTCTCGTAGGCCTGCTGCTGCTGGGCCAGACGCTCGGCGCGGGTGCGTTCGAACGCCGAGTAGCCGCCGCGATAGAGGGTCAGCTTGCGCTGCTCCAGGTGGATGACGTGGTCGACCACCGCGTCGAGAAAGTCGCGGTCGTGGGAAATCAGCAGCAGCGTGCCGGGATAGCCCTTGAGCCAGTCCTCGAGCCAGAGGATCGCATCCAGGTCGAGGTGGTTGGTCGGCTCGTCCAGCAGCAGCAGGTCCGAAGGACACATCAGCGCCTGAGCCAGATTCAGACGCATGCGCCAGCCACCGGAAAAGCTACCGACCGGCAGCGCCATCTGCTCGTTGGAAAAGCCCAACCCGGCGAGCAGCTTGCGCGCCCGTGCATCGGCGCTGTAACCGTCGGCATTGTCCAGCTCGCTGTGCAGGCGCGCCAGGGCGTTGCCGTCATGAGCCTGCTCGGCAGCAGCCAGGTCACGCTGGATACGACGTAACTCGACGTCGCCGTCTAGCACGTAATCTACCGCCAGGCGGTCGAGGGTATCGATCTCCTGGCGCATGTGCGCGATGCGCCAATCCGGCGGCAGCTGGCAGTCGCCACCATCGGGCACCAGCTCGCCACGCAGCAGGGCGAAGAGTGTGGATTTGCCGGCACCGTTGGCACCGACCAGGCCGGCCTTCTGGCCGGGATGCAGGGTCAGCTCGGCGCCTTCCAGCAAACGCTGAGGGCCACGCTGTAGAGTGAGGTTCTGAAGTCGGATCATAATGGCGGCGAGTTTATCAGTTCGCCTGGGAAGCCAGCCGGGCGGCC